>NZ_BAAALD010000013.1:52269-126215 GCF_039528095.1 Kitasatospora arboriphila | reverse complement strand
GAGGAGCCGCCCCCCCCCCCCCGGGCGCCCCCCGCCACGAGCGCGGCCGCCGGTGGGCGCTGCGACTCGCCCGGCCCGGCGGTGTCGTCGTCGGCGACGGCTCAGGGGGCGGCGAAGTCGTCGCGGTCCAGCGCGTGGACGGTGCAGGGGCGGCCGAGCACCACGTCCTCGCGGAGTGGCGCGAAGCCCAGGCGGCGGGCCACGGCGGTGGAGGCTTCGTTGCCGTGGTGGATCATCGCGGTAATTCGGGTGAGCCCGAGCGTGCCGAAGCCCCAGGCAAGGACGGTCCGCGCCGCCTCGGCGGCGTAGCCGTTGCCCCAGTGGCGGCGGGCGAAGGTCCAGCCGATCTCGGTCTCACCGAACTGCTCCCACCAGTTGAGGCCGCAGCGGCCGATCGCTTCGCCGGTGCCGTTGAGTTCGACGGCGCACAGGCCGTGGCCGCGCTCGGCCCACTGCCGCTGGATGTCGTGGAGGCGGGCGGCGGCCTGCTCGCGGGTGTAGGCGCCGACGAACCGGTTGACCTCGTCGTCGGCGTGCAGGCACACCCACCAGTCGGTGTCGGCCTCGGTGAGGGGGCGCAGGCGCAGGCGCGGGGTGGTGAGCACGGTCGTCAGGTCCTCGGTGTGCGTCGTCGGGGCTTCGCCGGGGACGGACTGCGTCGACCGCCCGGTGGACGTCCAGCGGCGTGAGGACGCCGGGATCGCGGGCCGGCCGCCGGACGACGGGGTTGGTGCCAGGGACGTGCGCGGCCACGGCGAGTCTGCTGTCCGCGGCCATGATCCCTCCCCGACAGAACGGTTCCAGTGACATCGAGGCCCCGTCAAGCCGAACACCCACCACGGGCAGCCGGGCTGGCGCAGCGTCAGCTACAGGGATGAGGGGGCAGGACGCGGGTACGGGCGCGGACCTGCCCCAGGCGGACCGTGACGGACGGGCGCAGCGGCACACCCCCGGGCGATCCCCCGGACGGTCCGGTGGCAGGTCCGGCACGGGCCGGGATCCGGGCCCGCGGGCCCCGCGTGTTTCGCTCCCGGGGCGACGGACGTACCGTCGAGAGACGGGACCGATCACGGGCCGGCCCCACACGCAGGCCGCCCGGACCGGAACCGCAGCACGGCGGCGGGCCCCGGGCCCGGCCGTCGGCGCGGATGGCCCCGGCCGATGCGGGTACAAGGACGCCGGACGGAGGGGGCAACCGAGACGACCGGGAGGCCGTGATGACCGAGAGCGGCAGGGCGGACGAGGTCTACCAGCCTGCGGACACCGCCGACGACCAGGCCGATGCCTCCGCCTTGGACCTGCAGAACGCCCTCGACGAGCGGACCTACGACGATCTCCTCGACGAGGGGTGGTCACCGCCCGAGCGGCCGTTCGCCGTCCGGCAGGCCGGGACGACGGCCGGTGAGCAGCGGGCGGGCGAGTCGCTCGACCAGCGGCTGGCCCGGGAGCTGCCCGACCAGGAGCCGGACCCGGGCGACCGCATCGGCGACCTGGCCGGCGGCGACGGCGAGCCCGTCGACCGGGAGGCGGGCGCCGAGCGGGCCGGACGCCTGGTCGCACCCGACGAGGGCGCGCACGACAGGACGACCGAGCTCTACGCCGAGGACGTCGGCATCGACGCCGGCGCGGCCTGTGCCGAGGAGGCGGCCGTGCACATCGTGCCGGACAGCGCCCTGGACGGCTCCGACGACGCCGACGGCGAGGCCGCCTGGCCGTGACGGCCGGTGGCCGTCGAAGCCGTTCGGGTGACGCTCCTGCAACCGTCAGCCGGCCTCGGGCCTCGGTGCGGGGAACCGGTCCCAGACGCGGTGGGCGGCGAGGAGCTCGGTGATCCCGCTCAGCACGGACTCGCCGTCCTCGCCGAGGACGACGCCGGTGATGCCGGCGGCCCACAGGGTGCGGTCGGCGCCGTCCTGGACGCCGCCGTCCGCCGCCGTCGTGACCACCTCCCGCGCGCGAGCGGGTACCGCGCCCGCCGTCGCCGGTGCGGACCGCTCCTCCCCCGGCGTCTGCCCGATCGCCGCCGCCCGCCGCCTGCCGATTCCGCGCCCGCCCGCCGATCCCGCCGTCCGGTCCCGCCGTCCGGTCCTGTGGGGCGTTCGCCGCCCGGGGCTTCGGGGTCGCCGGTCGGGGCGCCACGCCCTCGTCCGCGCCGGGTACCGGACCTCCGGGACGGCCCCGGCCGGTGCGCCGGCGGCGGTCGGCGCGTCCTGCCCGGGCCCCGGGCGGATGCCGTAAGTTTGGCCAATGGCAAAGTACTTCGACGTGCACCCGCAGACCCCTCAGGCGCGCACCATCGGCACCGTCGCCGACAGTCTCCGCTCCGGGGCGCTGATCGCCTACCCCACCGACTCCTGCTTCGCGCTCGGCTGCCGACTGGACAACCACGACGGCCTGGAGCGGATCCGGTCGATCCGGCGGCTGGACGACCGCCACCACTTCACGCTGGTGTGCGAGAACTTCGCGCAGCTGGGCCAGTTCGTCCACATCGACAACGACGTGTTCCGCGCGATCAAGGCGGCGACGCCGGGCAGTTACACCTTCATCCTGCCCGCGACCAAGGAGGTGCCGCGCCGGCTGCAGCACCCGAAGAAGAAGACGGTGGGTGTCCGGATCCCGGACCACACCGTCGCCCGGGCGCCGCTCCCCGAGCTCGGCGAGCCGCTGGTCTCCAGCACCCTGCTGCTGCCCGGCGAGGAGGAGCCGATGACGCAGGGCTGGGAGATCAAGGAGCGGCTCGACCACGTGCTGGACGCCGTCGTGGACTCGGGCGACTGCGGCACCGAGCCGACGACGGTGGTCGACTTCTCCAGCGGCGAGGCGGAGATCGTCCGGCGCGGGGCCGGCGATCCCGCACGGTTCGAGTGAGCGGAGTTCCGCGGTGGAACGTCCGGCCGGCTGCCGCCCGGGGCGGCCTCAGCGGGGGCGTCAGCGGGCGGCGAGGACCTGCGGCAGCCGGTCCGCGACGCCGTCCGCGAGTTCCTCGAAGGCGCCCCGGAGGAACGGTGCGGCGAGCCTCGCGACGCCCTTGAAGCTCAGCTGCGCCCGGTAGTCGACGACCGCGCCGCCCCCGTCGGCCGGCCGGACGGTGATGTCGTCGGTGGCGGTGACCGTTCCGTTCTCGCCCACGAACAGCAGGCGGTCCGGTTCCCGGCGGACGAGCCGGTACTCCAGCCGGGTGGTGCGTCCGCGGAAGCGGGAGGTGTTCGTCCATCGCGACCCCTCCGTCACGGGGCCGGTGTCGGTGCGGACGCAGCTGACCGTGCCCGGGTCCCACTCGGGCGTGTGGCCGAAGTCCGCGAGGTAGCGCAGCACGTCCTCGGCGGGCCGGCCGACCGGGATCCGGCGTTCGACGGTGACCACGGGGTCTCCTTCCTCGGGCGGCGGGTGGTTCGGTGTCCCCGCTCGTCCCCGTTCGGAGCCGGCGGCCGTTCGGACTGGTCCGGGCCGGTCGAGCCGTTCCCGGTCCGCGCCTCGGGGTCTCAGTCGGCCCCGTGGGCCGGTGGCAGCAGCAGTTCCGCGGTCGCGGTGACGGTGAGCAGGCGCGCCACCTGCGGGGAGGGACGCGCCACCTGCACGGCCACGCTCCGCCGGTCGGCCCGGGCCCGGGCCTTCAGCAGGGCGTTGAGGCCGGAGGAGTCGCAGAACTCCACCTGCGCCATGTCGACCGTGACCGGCGCACCGGGCGGGCAGAGGTCCACCGCGTCCTCGAGCGCCTCGGCGAGCGCGGGGACGCTGTAGAGGTCCACCTCCCCGTCTAGGAAGAGCACGGGGCCCTGCGGCATCGAGCCCCTGGTCATCGTGAGTCCGGCCATGGCCGACCACTCCCCTTCCGTCCTGGCAGCCCGTGCGTCTACCCAGCGGCGGCCCGCTCCGAACCACGGGGTGCCGCCCGATCGGGAGCGGCCCGGGTCGGGGGATTTCCGCTGCCGCCGGCGGCCCGCATAAGGTCCGGGTACGGAGAAGGGGGAGGGTGTGGGGCGGATCCTGCTGTTGGACGCGGCTCCCGGGGCGCTGCTCGACCGCGAGGTGGAACGACTGGTCGGGCACGGTCTGGCCGTCACGCTGAACCTGCGGCGGGTGGCCGACCGGGCGTCCGCGGTGGCGGCGTGGGCGGACCGGGTCGAGTTCACCGATGTCGACCCGTTCGACGAAGCGGCACTGATCGGCGAGGTGGTTCGGGGTGGGCGCGGCTACGACGCGCTGAAGTCCCGCGCGGGGGTCCCGCTGCGGGCCGCGTTCCTCGCGGCGGCGACCGACGGGGCGCTGGCCCACCGGCTCCGGGTGATCGGCCGGGCCGGGGCGGGCACCGACCACGTCGACCTGGCGGTCGCGGCCCGACACGGTGTCGCCGTCACCCACACGCCCGGGTCCAACGCGGACGCGGTGGCCGAGTTCGCCCTGGCCCAGCTGCTCTCCCTGACGCGTGACCTGGTGGCGCACAACGGGGCGGCGCACCGGGGCCGGTGGAGCGCACCGTCCGCGCCCGCGGTCGAACTGGGCGACCTGACCCTGGGCATCGCGGGACTCGGCCGGATCGGTCTGGCGCTGGCCGAGCGGGCCCGCCTCCTGGGCATGACCGTCCAGGGGTGGTCGCGGAGCCCGGCCGGGCCACCGGTCCGCCGGGTGGAGTCCCTCGCCGCGCTGCTCGCCACCAGCGACGTGGTGTCCCTGCACCTGCCGCTCACCGCGCACACGGCGGGGCTGGTGGGCCGGGCGGAGCTGGCGCTGATGCGGCCCGGGTCGATCCTGCTGAACACCTCGCGCGGCGGCATCGTCGACGAGCAGGCCCTCGCCGACGCGCTGCGCGACCCGGCCCATCCGCTGGCCGCGGCCGCCGTCGACACCTTCGCCCACGAGCACGCCGCGTTCGCCTCTCCGCTGTTCGGCCTCTCCCGGGCCCTGCTCACCCCGCACGTCGCCGGCATGACCGGACGGGCGATGGCCGAGGCGGCCCTGCGCTGCGCCGACCACGTCGCGGCCCTGCTCGCCGGGCGGCCGGACGGCATTCCGGTGGCGGTGCCGCCCGCGCCGGCGAGGAGCGCGTGGTGAGGCGCGTACCGGACGACGATCCGCTGGGCGGCATGCGCCGGCGGCTGGAGGAGGACCTGCTCGGCCACGAGCCCCGGGAGGGGTTCGCGGACCGCTGCTGGGTGCTGCACACCGCCCACGAGGGACGGCGGCGCCTGCGCTGGGGCGACCTGCTGGCGAGGACCGGCAGGCGTCTGGAGGACTGGCGGTACACGCCGTCGTGGCGCGTCTTCGAGGGGCTGCCGCTGCCCGAGGGCTTCGGTCACCCGTCGCCCGGGGAGATCGACCGGGAGTGCCTCGGCCGCCTCGTCGAGGTGGTGGCGCGGCACAGCGCCGACGGGCTGCGCACGGAGTGCTACTGGGCGCAGGCCGCGATCGAGGACGCCTGCGCGCCGGTGCCCGTCCGCCGCGGCCGGCTCGACGAGGCCGTCGCCCACCACGACGCCGGTCCCGGCCGCGGGGGGACCCACAGCACGCAGTTCCCGGCCCACTGGTGGCCGCCGGACCACTCCTGGTTCGTCGTCACCGACTGGGACCTGAGTGCCACCGAGGTCTTCGGCAGCCGTGCCCTGATCGCCGATCTGCTCGCCGACGACACCCTGGAGGCGGTGCGCCACCCGAGCGTCGCCGAGGTGCAGGACGGCGAGCCGGGGTGGCGCGACACCGGGCACCCCTCCGCCTGAGGGCGGGAGCGGCCTGGTCGACGGCCGGGAGTGGGACGAAGCCTCCTCTCCGTGCGCCTGCCGAGCACCGGGGTGGTCGTCCGGCGCAGGGACGCCGCGGAGCCTGCGCCGCGTCCGCCGGCACGGCCGGCACGACCGGGCCCGGCCGGCCCGTGGGAGGGGCCGGCCGGACCGCCGGGGCCGTTCAGCCGGACACGGGGGTCCGTGCCCGCGCGTACTGCGCCCAGTCCACGATCGGCATCGCCGCGCCCGCGTCCTCCTCGCCCCGGCAGTGGGCGCGGTGGCGGAGGCCGGTCCCCTCCAGGTCGAGGTGGCGGCCGAAGGCGGGGTGTCCGGCCAGCCGCCGGGCGTAGGCCCAGACCCGAGGGTGGTCGGCGACCCGGTCGACGGCGGCGGCGTGCAGGTGCCAGCGGTGGACGGTGTCCAGTTCCACGAGGCTCGCCCAGACGTGGACGTCCGCGAGGGTCGGTCCCCCGTCCAGTAGGTGTTCGCGGTCGGCCAGGCGCTGCTCGATCGCGCCGAGCCCGGCGAGCAGGCTCTGCAGGGCCGCCTCCCGCTCGGCCGGGGCGGTGCCGGCCAGGCCGGCCCGCTGGGCGGCCGCGTCGAGGCCGCGTTCGCAGAGCAGGGCCACCGCCTCGACGGCGGTTCCCGTCCCGGTCGGCCGGAGGTTCCTGCCGTCCCGGTCGAAGCGGTGGGCCAGGTCGGTGAGGATCTCGCCGCTGTCGGTGCTGACGATCCGTCCGCTCCAGTCGTCGCTGAGCACCGGGGCCGCGGCCGGTCCGCGGTGCCGGTGCGAGGTGGCCTCGTACAGCGGCCGCAGGGCCAGGTACCCGCCGTCGCCGTCGTCGGGCAGCGCCGGCAGCCAGCCGATCGGCAGCACGTCGTCGAGGGCGAGGAGGCTGTGGGTGACGGCGATCCGGAGACAGTCCGGACAGGAGCGGGCGAGGTGGAGCCGGTAGCGGTGCGGCACGGCGCTGTAGCCGCTGCGGGCGTCGCGCCCGATCCTCCCGCGGAAGGAGGGCACGGCGGACGGGAACGAGACGGGCATGAGGGTCTCCCAGACTGCGCGGGCACGCGCACGCGTGCCGGTATCCGGCGGGGAAGCGAGGGACGGCCAGCTGGCCGGAGAAGGGACCTGACGTGACGTCAGACGGCGGCGGCCACCGGGCGGCGGCGGCCGCGGGAGCGGGGTCTGCCTGCCAGGCTGCTGCACACCCGCAGCAGGTCGATGTGGCGACGGGACGTCAGGACGGGCAGCAGCCGGACGGCGTGCGCCACGCCGCCGGTGACCGGCTCCGTCTGCCCCACGACCCCTCCGCCCGCGTTCGAGGACTCCCCTGCCGGAGTGTCGACCCGCGCGCCGACCCCGTCAAGGGCGCCTGCCCCGGGAGGCCCATTCGTCTCGCCCCTCGGACGGGAACGGCCCGCGATCCGGGACCGTCTCCTCCGGCACCAACGGTCACGTGCGCCCCTCGCGGCGATCGGGGAACGCCTCCCGCAGGGCGGGCTGCCCGGCCCGCGGCATCCGCACCGCGCAGCAGCGATGCCCGGGCCGGTCGTGTCCGCCGGGCGGCGGTTCCACGATGCGGAGTGTCCCGTCCGCGGGCGGCCCCGTCGGCTTCGCCCAGTGACCTGGGGCAGATCACCGGACTTCGCCCGGAGGGCTGCGGCGGCGCCGCCGGTGCGTTCAGGCTTTCAGGGCAGGACCGTCCGACGCAGCCACCCGATCGACAGGAGGCCGACGTGCAGCCCGCGCTCCGCATCGCCCACCGCGCCGGCCCCGGGGGTGTGCGGGTGGTGGTGGTCCTCGGCGAGGCCGACATGGACACCACCGGCCAGTTGCAGGCGGCGCTGCGCAAGGCGGTGGCCGCCCGGCCGGCCCCGGCCGCCGTGGTGGTGGACTGCAGCGGGCTGGAGTTCTGCGCCGCGGCCGGGCTGAACGCGCTGCTGCGCGGCCGGGAGGCCGCCCTCTAGGCCGGCGTCGCCTTCCGGCTGGCGGCTCCGCGCCGGCAGATGCGCCAGTTGCTGCGGCTGACCGAGACCGACCGGGTGTTCACCGTCGACCGCGCCCCCCCGGCCGCCGTCGCCGCCGCCGACTGGCCGGGCACGGCTGCGAACGGCGCACCGCGGGCGAACGGCCGGCCGCACCGGGCGGGCGCCCCGACCGCGGGAAGTCCGGGAGCGGCGAGTCCCGTCCGTCAGTGGTGACCGTCGCAGCAGCGGCTCGGGCGGCTCACCCGTCCCCGGGCCGGTGACCGGCCACCCGGTGGACGGCTGCCGCACCACCGTGGTCCAGCGCCGCTCTCACCAGCGCGAACACCACGCCCTGCAGGGCCGCGGCGAGCAGCACCTCACCCCAGCCGCGGTCCCTGTCGGTGGCGTCCGGCGCGTCCTCCTCGATGTCATCCGCGGGCCCGGTCGGCCGGCCGGCCCGGCGCTCAGACGGGCGGGGTGGCGGGGGACGGCGGGCGTTCGAAGAAGGTCTCCAGCGAGACCGTGGCCTGGGTGCCGTTGACGCCCTCGACGGCGTAGAGGCGGCGCAGCACGTCCTGGAGCTGTTCGGTGGTGGCGGTGCGGACCTTCACCAGGACGGAGGCGCTGCCGGCGATGATGTGGGCCTCCTCGATCTCCGGGATCGCGGCGAAGGCCTCGGCGGAGTCGCCCATCCAGGCCGAGGACTCGACCATCACGAAGGCGAGGACGCCGAGGCCGAGCGCCTTGGGGTCGACCTCGACAGTGGTGCGGCGGACGACGCCGCGCTCGCGGAGTTTGCGGACGCGCTCGTGGGCGGCGCCCGCGGACAGGCCGACCGCCTTGCCCAGGGCCGCGTAGGCCTGGCCGGCGTCCTGCTGCAGCAGTGCGATCAGTGCGCGGTCGGTCTCGTCGAGGTTCTCCGATGCCATGGTGGAACCATATCGTCTTCTGTCATACTCATCCATCACCGAATGTCATTTGGCAATATGCGACATGGGGATGATGATGTCCAACACGATGAACCATGGCCTGTACGAGATTCTGGACGACCGCTTCCGCACCGGGCGGTGCGCCAACGGCGACGTCCGCCTGGAGAAGCTGCACGGGGACTGCCGCTGGGCGGAGGGCCCGGTCTACCTGCCGGCCTGGCGCCAGCTGATCTGGAGCGACATCCCCAACGACCGGATGCTGCGCTGGGACGAGGCCACCGGCACGGTCGGCGTCTTCCGCTCCCCCGCCGGCCACAGCAACGGCAACACCCTGGACGGCCAGGGCCGGCTCGTCAGCTGCGAACAGGGCAACCGCCGGGTGACCCGCACCGAGCATGACGGGTCGGTCACCGTGCTCGCCGACCGCTACCGGGGCCGCCGGCTCAACTCGCCCAACGACGCCGTGGTGCACTCGGACGGCTCGGTCTGGTTCTCCGACCCGGACTTCGGCATCACCAGCGACTACGAGGGCCACCGCGCCGAGGCCGAGATCGGCGCCTGCAACGTGTACCGGATCGACCCGGGCAGCGGCGAGGTGCGGATCGTCGCGGACGGCTTCGAGGGCCCCAACGGGCTGGTCTTCTCCCCCGACGAGCAGCGGCTCTTCGTGGCGGACAGCCGGCAGCGCCACATCCGTGTCTTCGACGTGCGCGAGGACGGCACGCTCTCGGACGGCGAGGTCTTCGCGAAGTCGCCGGAGAGCGGCTTCGACAACATCCGCTTCGACGACGGCGGCCGGCTCTGGGCGGCGGCCCTGGAGGACGGCGTGCACTGCTACGACCCGGACGGCACGCTCATCGGCCGCCTGCGCGTCCCGGAGCCCGTCTCCAACCTCGCCTTCGGCGGGCCGAAGAACAACCGCCTCTTCATCACGGCGACGACCTCGCTGTACTCCCTCGTGATGGCGGTGACCGGAACCTCCCGGGTCGCCCGGGCCCGGGCCCGGTCGTAGCCGGCCCGGCCCATGTCGCCGATGCCGAACGGCTCGTGACGGTAGGTTGACCGGATGCGTCTGACGAAGTACGGCCACGCCTGTGTGCGCATCGAGGACGGCGACCGGGTGCTCGTGATCGACCCGGGCACCCTCTCCGAAGCGGAAGCCCTCTCCGGCGCCACCGCCGTGCTCATCACCCACGAGCACGCGGACCACCTCGACGTCGGCAAGCTCGCCGCCGCACGGAAGGACAACCCCTCACTGACCGTCCACACCCATCCGGCCCTGGCCGCGGCCCTCGGCGACGGCGCGACCGCCGTCGCGGCGGGAGACGCCTTCACCGCGGCCGGGTTCACCGTGCGGGCCGTCGGCGGCGAGCACGCCGAGATCATCGACGGCCTGCCCGGCTGCCCCAACCTGGGATTCGTCGTCGACGGTCTCTACCACCCCGGGGACTCGCTGCACGTTCCCGCCGAACCGGTCGACACCCTGCTCGTCCCGGCCTCCGGCCCGTGGCTGAAGCTCCGCGAAGCGATCGAGTTCGTCCGCGCCGTACGACCGGCTCGGGCGTTCCCCATCCACGACGCCAACCTCAGCGCCGTCGGCATGGACAACTTCGACGGCTGGCTGCTGGAGGAGCACGGAACCGACTACGCCCGCATCCCGCTGGGCGGGTCGGTCGACCTGGAGGAGCCCGGCGGCCGGCCGTGATCCCGGCCTCCCGGACGTACCCCCCGGGCCGGCTGCGTCAGGCGGTCCGGCACGCCCCGCGCCGCGCCGGCCCCATGACGGCCCGGCGCTCGTCCTCGCCCATGCCGCCCCACACGCCGTACGGCTCGCGGACGCTCAGCGCGTGGGCGAGGCATTCGGCGCGCACCGGGCAGTCACCGCATATCCGCTTGGCCGCCTCCTCCCGCGCGTCGTGGGCCCGCCCCCGTTCTCCCGACGGATGGAAGAACAGCCGTGCGTCGGACCGGCGGCAGGCACCCTGCAGCTGCCAGTCCCAGCGCTGGTGGAGCGGACCGGGCAGTCGGGAGATCATGGCCACGACATCGTTCCTCTCGTTCCGGCCGGCGGCGACAACCCCACCGGCACGCCTGATGTGCGGCGCCTTGCCGGAAATGACCGGCCCACACGTCCGAATGCCGCGCGGCCCCGGACGCGGGCTCGCGGCGGGCACGGGTACCGCCGGCCGCTCGGGGGACACGGGCGGGCCTGACGACTCGTGATGGCGGACGGCTCGCCCCTCGGGTGCCGGGCCGATGGCGGTGCAGGCCGCACTCCTGGTGCTGCTCGGTGTGCTGATCGTCCATCGCCGTTCGGCCTGTGGGACGCCCGGGAACCGCCGGTGACGGCCTGGCTGGCCGCGCACCGCGGGGCGGCCCTCACCACCTGGAGCGGGTGGCTGTCGGCGGCCGCCTTCACGCCCTCGGTCGTGGCGGTCACCGCCCTCGCGGTGCTCGTCCTGCTCGCCGTCAGCCGTCTGCGGCGGTGGCGGGAGGCCGTCTTCCTGGCGGGGGCGGTGACGGTGCAGGCCGTCCTGTTCGTGCCGGCCGCCGCACTGGTGGGACGCCCCCGGCCGGACGTCGTCCGGCCGGACGGGTCGCCGCCGACCTCCAGCTGTCCGTCGGGGCACGTCGGCGCCGCGACCGCGCCCTCGGCGGACGGAGGCCGTCCCGGTCGGCCGGGCCGTCCCGGCTTCGTTCCGGCTTCGTTCCGTGGCCTGCCGCCCTGCCGGAGGTTCGCTGTGCGGGCTGCGGCCGACGCTCCGGACCGGCGAGAGTCATGGGCGACACAAGATCGGCGCGCCGCGCCCGTACCAGGGGGAGACACAGCAACGTGCACCCGCACACCGCAGGCGACACCGGGACACCGCCCGGTACCGACGTCCCGCCCGCGGCCGGCCCGGCCGACCCCGCCCGGTCGGGGCACGGCACCTCGGCCGCCGCGTGACGGCCCACGGCGGGCAGCCGCCGTCCTCGGGGTCCGACGACCGGAGCATGGCCCTCCAGATCGAGGTCCTGGCCGCGGAGGCCGAACGGCAGATCCAGGACGGGCTGTGGGAGTTGGCGCCGGGTGATGCGGCGCTGGCGCTCAAGACAGCGTCGGGTCTGGCGGAGGCGGTGGGCCCGGACTCCGGCCGGCCGCCGCTGCCGGGCATCGAGCGCCTGGAGTGCCTGCGCGAGGCGCTCGCCGTCCTCGCGATCGGCATCGCCCGGACGCACGGGCGACTGGCCTGGTTCCTCGCCCGGGCCAGCACCGCACTCGCGCCGGTCCTCCACTGGAGGGTCCTGCCCGCCGCCCACGGGCTGTCCTTCGGCACGGTCGTCCCGACGCCGGACGAACTCGCCGACGCCGAGAACGCGACCCGCCGCCTGTACGCGGTGCTCACCGGCATCGGCGCCGACGCGGCGGGGCCGCCGGCCGAGGACGTCGAGCCGGGGCCCGTCGGGTGACCCGCCCCCGGGGCCGGTCGGTGGGCAGGGATCCGTGGGGGGTTCCTGCCCACCGACCGGCCCCGGGGGTCACCGGTCCTTGAACTCCTCGATGGCCGAGCGGACGACCTGCTGCATCGCCTCGCTCCCGGCGTGCCCCGAGTCCTCGACGATGTGGAGCCGTGCGTCCGGCCATGCCTTGGCCAGTTCCCACGCCGTCTGCACCGGACAGCCCATGTCGTGCCGACCGTGCACGAGGACGCCGGGGATCCCGGCCAGGCGGTGGGCGTTGCGGAGCAGTTGGTCCTCCTCCAGCCACGCGCCGTTGCTGAAGTAGTGGGCGCAGATCCGCACGAAGGCGATCTGTGCGTCGACCTCCCGGTCGCTGTACATGCCGGGCACGCCGTTGGGCTCGTTCGAGACCACCGCGTCCTCCCAGGCGAGCCAGTCGGCGGCGGCCCTCGCCCGGACCGCCCGGTCCGGGTGCTCCGTCAACCGGGCGTAGGCGGCGAGCAGATCGCCGTCCCGCTCGTCCTCGGGGACGCCGTCGCGGAACCGGTCCCACGCCTCGGGGTGGAACCGTCCGGCGCCGCGGTACAGCCAGTCGATCTCGGAGCGGCGGCTCGTCATCACCGCCGGGACGACGATCTCGGTGACCCGCTCGGGGTGTTGCTGCGCGTACGCCAGGACGAGGGTGGCGCCCCAGGAGCCGCCGTTCAGCAACCACCGTTCGATGCCGAGGTGTTCGCGCAGCCGCTCGATGTCCTCGATCAGGTGCCGCGTGGTGTTCAGGCTCATGTCCGCGGCGGGGTCACTGGCGTGCGGCGTACTGCGGCCGCAGTTGCGCTGGTCGAAGCGGACGACGCGGTAGCGCTCCGGGTCCCAGGCCCTCGTCGGTCTCCGCGGCGCGCCCGATCCCGGGCCGCCGTGGACGTTCAACGCCGGCTTGCCCCGGGGGTTGCCGAGCTGTTCGTAGTAGATGCGGTTGCCGTCCCCGGTGTCGAGGAACCCGCTGTCGTAGGGACCGGTCGGAGGATGGAGTTCAACCACGGCGGCTCATCGTAGGCGGCTGCCGCCCGTCGGGAAAACGGTTTGCCCGCGGGCCCGGCCCCGGCCATGATCGCCCACATGTACATGTAACGGCTGCCACACGGCAACGACCGACCTGTCGCGCGGTCCACCTCCGGGCCTGGCCATTCGGCCCCGAGGCGATGACTCGCGCCCTCGTGTGCATCCGTCATGTTCCAGGAGCCCCGGCCCGGCCGCGAGCGCTCCTGCCGAGTCCTGAAAGCAACCACAGCCATGAATACCGACCGCAAGGCCCTGTGGGCCGTGCGTCAGTCCGCCCTGCCCACGGTCGTGCGCCCCTGCCCGGACTGCTCCGGCACGCGGCACCGCCCCACGGGCCGGATCCGCGTCAACGCGAGCGGCAAACTCCTCGACGTCTGGCTCCTCCTGGGCTGCACGGCCTGCGACCGGACCTCGAAGGTGCCCGTCCACGAACGCGTCCACGTCTCGTCGCTGGAGCCCGCCCGGTTGGTGGCGTACGAGAACAACGACCCCGCCGTGGTGCGGGAGCTGACGATGAGTGCGTCGCTCGCCGCGAAGAACGCGTACCGCCTCGACTGGACGGGCACCTGGGCGCTGGAGATCCGCACGCCCCTGCACGCGCTCGACGACCCGACGCCGCTCACCGTGCAGGTCGGCTTCGAGCTGCCCGTGCCGGTGCGCGTGGAACGGCTGCTCATGCTCGGGCTCGGTGTGAGCCGCGGCACGGTGCGGCGCCTGGTCGCGGACGGACGGGTCCGGCTGCCGCTGGCCCTGGACGCCAAGGCGCACCGGGACTTCGAACTCACCGTCCACGCACCGGGCGCCGCCGGCGCCGCGCAACGGCCGGAGCTCCTCGGTGCTCCGGACGCCGAGCGCACCGGCCCGATCCGCATCGGGCCGGCCGACCGGCCCCCGCACCGGTCGGCACGCTCGGTGACGGCGGGAGCGTAGCGGCGTGACGGCAGGGCCTCGCGGACGGCACGAGGGCGCAGTGGGCCTTCGAGCCGCCGGGAGGCCCTGCTCCTGGCAGTGTCGTTGACGATTCGACGGTTCTCGTCCGGCGTCACCCTGCGGAGCAGAGGTCGTCGTTCGGGCAGAACATCGCCCACACCGCGTTGTAACCGGGCTGGACGGTCAGGCTGACCGGGTCGGGGCCGGCGTTGAGGTACGACCCGGGGTCCGGGGTGGCCGTGAAGGTGACCGTGGTGCCGACCGGGAACGAGGCGGCGCAGGTGCCGGTCGGATTCTCCTGGCCGACGCCGTTCCACGGGTCGGCAACGGTCTGGTGGCAGTTGATGCCGGCGGGCTGGCTGGTGACGGTGCCGCCGCCCCAGCCGTCGCTGACCCAGGAGTACACCTGGCTCTGCGGGGCTGGAGCGGCGGCCCTGGCGGTGAGCGGAGCGGCGGTGCCGAGCGCGGCGGCGGTCACCAGGGCGGTGGTGACCACGATCGTGCGGCGGACGGCGCGGGCCCCGAACGGGTGCAGGGCGGATCTGACGGTCATGACGGTCGCCTCCCGCGGACGGTGCAGGTTGCCCGCGGATCGTGGTGGTCCGCGGGCGCCGCGGTGGCGCCGGATCGGGTGTTCATGGGCGGCTTCCTCAGTGCTCGGTTCGCACCCCCACCACTCCAGTGTCCGCGCGAAAGGGCCCGCGCAACACCCCGTCCGGCGGGCCGACCGCCTGTCACCGGGGGGCCACTGAGCATGACCGGGACTCAGATGGCGGGCAGGAACGAGCCCACGGCCGGGCATCGGCCGGCAGGTGCGAGCACAGCCGCGCCAACGGGCCCGAGGTGCGAGGACGGAGTCCGGAACCGCCGCCCACGGACCGTGCTCACAGACACGGAGGGTGACGTCCGACAGGCTACGCGCAGAACGTGACGCACCCTCATGAATTGGTCCGGCGGGTCCGGACTGGGCCCGCGCCGGGGTCTAGCGGGTACGGGTGCGGTACTGCGGGTCGTGGAAGTCGGCGTGGTGGCCGCGGCCGGTCAGGTCCCAGGCCCAGAGTCCGAGGAAGGCCCCGGTGAAGCCGAGGGCGCGGATGCCACCGGCGTCGTGTTCCTCGGCGTGTTCGTCCGAGAGGACGGTGGCGTCCAGCGGCGGGCCGAAGGGCTGCCAGCCGTCGCCGGGGTCGTAGCGGAAGCGCAGCTGCGGGCCGTCGAGGTCGAGGCCGAGCCGGACGGTGGTGCCGGCGGTGACGGGCCGCTGTCCGGTCTCGTCGACGGTGGTCACGCCGCGGTCGCAGCCGGCCCGCCGCAGCACGGTGCGGCCGGTGTCGTCGGCGGTCAGGTACAGGAAGTACCAGTTGCGGGTGTTGTAGTAGGCGGTGATGCCGGCCAGGTGCTGGAAGCCGGCGGGGGCGAAGTCGACGGCGGCCTCGAAGGTGCAGTGCCGGGCGGTCGCGCGGCGCGCGGCCAGGGAGGCTCCGGTGAGGCTCTGCGGGGAGCGGCCGCCGCGCAGCCGGAGGCCGCCGGGGCGTTCGGTCGCGGTGATCCAGTCGGGTCCGGCCGGGCGGCGCAGGGTGGACCACTCCGGCCCGAGCAGGGGCTTCCGGGCCGGGCGGGCGGGCCGGGCTGCGGGTCGCCGGTCGCGGGTGCGGGGCGGGCGGGCCGGCGGTGCCGCGACCGTGGCCTCCGGGAGGCCGGTGGGGGTGCGCGGCCAGCCGTCGTCGGTCCAGTGGACGGGCGCGAGGGCGGTCTCACGGCCGAGGATGCACGGGCCGTGCCGGCCTTCGGGCCGGGCGACCAGGTACGCGAGGTAGGTCGAGCCGTCGGGGGTGTCGACGAGGCTGCCGTGGCCGGCCTTCTGCAGGGGCAGGTCGGGGTGGTCGCGGGAGGTGAGCAGCGGGCCGGCCGGGTCGGGCTCGTAGGGTCCGGCGAGCGTGCGGGAGCGGGCGACGGTGACCTGGTGGCCGTAGCCGGTGCCGCCGTCCGCGGTGATCAGGTAGTACCGGCCGCCGCGGCGGTGGAGGTTGGGGCCTTCGATCCAGCCGGCCCGGGGCGGGAGCAGGAGCGGGACCGGTTCGCCGACGAGGCGGCGTCCGGCGCGGTCGTAGCGGGTGGCCTCGAGTCCGGCGCTGCCGCCGTGGCCGGGGCGCCAGTCGTGGACGAGGTTGACGAGCCAGCTGGTGTCGGTGTCGTGGAACAGCGAGGCGTCGAAGCCTCGGGCGTGCAGCGGCACCGGATCGGACCACGGCCCTTCGGCGGTGGGGGCGGTGACCAGGAGGTTGGGGCAGTCGGTGAAGCCGCCGGTGTAGCCGGAGACGTTGCCGTACACGAGGTGGAACAGGCCGTCGGCGTGGGTGAGGTTGGGGGCCCAGACGCCGCCGGAGTCCGGGCAGCCGGTCAGGTCCAGCAGGCGCGGGCCGTCCAGGGCGCCGCCGAGGGGGCGCCAGTGGACCAGGTCCCGCGAGTGGTGCAGTCGCACGCCGGGGTACCACTCGAAGGTGGAGGTGGCGAGGTAGTAGTCCTCGCCGACGCGCAGGATCGACGGGTCCGGGTGCGAGCCGGGCAGCACCGGATTGTGGATCCCTGCCGTCTCCGGCCTGTGCGCCCGCCCGTCCACCCGTGCCCTCCGCGTCCGCCGGCCGCCGGGGGCCCGGCGGGCGGGAGGAACGCTACTGTCGAACACGTTCGCGGACAATGCCGGTTGCCGCCGCGCCTCCCCGTCGGGGGCTGCCGCTACGCTGCGGACCGCAGACTCCCCGTCAGGAACGGACCGCTCCATGGACCTCGTCTTCGCCGGCCGCGTCATCGAGTGGCGCGGGCCCTCGCCGTTCTACTTCGTGCCCGTGCCGGAGGAGCAGTCCGCCGACGTCCGCGAGGTCGCCGCGCAGGCCACCTACGGCTGGGGCGTCGTCCCCGTCGACGCCCGGATCGGCGGCGTCACGTTCACCACCTCGCTCTTCCCGAAGGACGGCGGCTACCTGCTCCCGCTCAAGGCCGCCGTGCGCAGGCCCGGGGCCCTCTCCGCCGGGGACGAGGTGAGCGTCGAGATGACCGTCCGCCTCGACCGCCGCACGGCCCGGCCGTAGCCCGGCGTAGCCCGGCCGGGATCGGCCGGGATCGGCGACGGAGCAGCCGGCGGCGGATCAGCCGGTGAAGGGGAAGCTCGGCAGGCTCCAACAGGCGGCTTCGGGCGGCGTGCCCGGGCGGGTCGGGGCGGGGGTGCCCATTCCGGTCACGTAGAGCCCGGTCAGCACCGCGGCGGTGACGGCCAGGACGGGCAGCAGGTACCACCGGCTGCGCGGCAGCGGGGAGAGCACCGCGCCGAGCAGCAGCAGGACGACGAACACGACGGCCCACACGGAGCGGGTGGCCGCTGCCATCCGGGGGTCGGGTTCGTGGTCCTGGGTGAGGCACCAGTGCCAGGTCTCCGTCACCCGGCCGGTGCCGTAGAGGACGCCGCCGGTGGCGAGCACGAAGGCCGCGAGGACCCACAGCACCACCCAGCCGCAGCCGCCGGCCCGCCGACGGTCCTTCACCGCTTCCATGCCACCCCCGAGTTCGCCCTGTGGTTCGCGACGCGTCCGGCGCGCCCGCGGATCAGCCCGTGGCGCCCCAGCTGTGCGCCACGTCGATCACCAGCCGGCCGTCGAGCTGGAAGACGCGGTACGGCAGCCGCGCCCGGACACCGAGCCCGATCTGCGTCTCACCCGCGTGCGAGCCGCCTCCCCGGGCCTCGACGAAGGTGGGGTAGCCCGTGAAGTCGAGCCCGGGCAGCTTCTCCCCCGTGCGCAGCGGGTAGGTCGTGTTCCAGTCGGCGTCGGTGGTGTGCGCGCCGATGACGATGTTCAGGACCTTGCCGCCGGCGACCGGGATCCGCCGGTCGTCGGTGGTGGTGCCGATCGGCGAGTCCCGGTAGTCGATCCGGTACGCCACCGGGTCGGCGGGCGACGAACCGGGCACGTCCACGACCATGCGGTCGAAGCAGGGGTGCGTGCCCGTCCTGATGCCGGTCATGTACCGGTAGGCGTCCGTCCCGGCCCGACCGGCCTTGTCGAGGCTGCCCCAGCCCGAGTCGCACTGCACGGCGGCCGTCGCCGTTCCCGTCGCGGCGGCGGCCGGCATCACCGCCGATCCGAGTCCCACCAGCGCGAGTGCCACCGGCAGTGCCGTCCAACGTCGCATGTTCCGTTCCCCGTTCGATGAGTCGGTCGTGTACCCCTACAGACGCCTCGGACCCCGCCCGGGGTATCACGGCGCCGCGAAGTCAGGACGTGCGGCGGGCCGCTTCCGGCGCAGCCGGCCCGTCGGGGGAGGACGCGCCGAGGCGGGAACGGCCCGCCCGGCACCCGCGGCACGGAGGAGGGCGCGATGAGCGACCTCGTGATCCGGGACTTCCGCACGACGTCCGGCCACGTCGCCGGGAGCGACCTGGTCGGTTCCAGTCGAGGCCACCGCCCGGCTCCTGGCCGGCACCCGGGCCCACGACGTCCCGGTCTCCCGGCTCCGCCAGCAGGTCAACGCCTGCACCCAGAACCCCGGCGCCACCGGCCAGTTCGGCTGCTACGGCAACATGTACGACCTCACCCTCGACTCCTCCGGCAGGATCGCCCGGATCACCGCGCTCCACCACTCCTGAGCGGTTCGGCGGGCCGCCCGTTCCCCGGCCGTGCGGTCCGGCGCGGGCGCGGGGGGTGTGCGGCGGGGAAAGCGGGGCAGCCGGTCACGGAAGAGGCCACGAGGGGAGGCCCGCGATGGACCACCGTGACAACGCGCTGAGGGCGATGGGCTGGGCACGCACCCTGCCCGTGTCGAGCGGCGTCCGGGCCGGCCGCGCCTGGGCGCGCCGTCACCTCGACGCGCTCGGCTGGACGGTGCACGCACCCGAGACCGCCGATGCCGTCGTGCTCACCGTGTCGGAGCTCATCACCAACGCCCACATCCACGCCCGCAGCGACGCCGATCTCGTCCTCACCTGGGACGGCTCCTGCCTCTACGTCAGCGTCCACGACGACTCGCCGCAGCTCCCGCGCCCGCGCGAGGCCGGGCCCGAGGCCACCTCCGGTCGCGGCATGCGCCTGGTCGACGCCCTCGCCGACGCATGGCAGAGCCGCCCCGACACCCGGGGCAAGACCGTCACCGCCTGCTTCCACCCACCCGGTCGCCCCGGCCACTGAGCCCTGCCGGGGCGTCAGACCTCCGGAGTGCCGGGGTCTCCGTCGAAGAGCCGCCTGAGCAGGCCGTGGAGTCGGGTGCGCTCGGCGGCGGAGAGCGGGGCGAGGAGTTCCGCCTGGACGGCCGCGGCCTCGGCCTGCAGTTCGCGCAGGGCCGTCCGTCCGGGGTCGGTGACGGTGACCCGGATGCGGCGGCGGTCGGCGGGGTCGCGGGAGCGGTCCACCCAGCCGGCCGCGGCGAGTTCGTCGACGACCTTGGCGATGTCGCTGGGGTCGACGGACAGCCGCACCGAGAGGTCGCGCTGTGCGTGCGGGCCGAAGTCGGCGAGCGCCGCGAGCACGGCCAGGTGCCACAGCCGCAGTCCGCGGCGGGCGAGCCGCTCGGCGAGTCGGGTCCGGGCGGCCTTGCCGGTGCGGGACAGCAGGTAGGTGCTGAGGTCCAGCAGGCTCGGCGGGACGGCGGTGGGCTCGTTCACGACCCGTATTCTAGGTCAGGACCTATAGTGGGTGCAGACCCACTATTTCGAGGAGCCTCCGTGGACGCGCTGCACCCCCGCCTGCTGGTCGACCGGTTCGCCGAGACCTTCCGCTTCTACCGGGCCGTCCTGCCCGAGCTCGCCGGCGCCGAACTGGCCCGGGGGAACGCCGAAGGCCCCTACGCCAGTTGGGACGTGGCCGGGCAGGGGGTACTGGCCCTGTTCGACCGTGCCGCACTGGCCGCCGCGCTCGGCACCGGCCCCTCCGGCACCGGACCGGCCCTCGGCGGCAGCGACGGCGGTGGCGTGATGTTCGTGTGCCGGGTCGGCGACGTCGACGCCGGGTACGCCCTCTGCCTGCGGCACGGCGCCGAGCCGGTCACCGCCCCCACCGACCGCCCGCAGTGGGGTCCGGGCCTGCGCACCGCCCACCTCCGCGACCCCGAGGGCACCCTCGTCGAGCTGCAGTCCTACTGACCCGCCCGGCCACGGCCGGGCCCGGCCCGCCACCGCCCACCCGCGCAGGCAACGGCGCAGCCCGCCGGGAGCCCCGAAACGCTCCCGATGCCCGTCCGGGCGGAACGGTGACACCCGATCAGCCCGACACGGCGGGCGCGGCGGGCCACGGGCTCAGGCCGTGAGCGCGGCCAGCTCCGCGTTGGCGCGCTCGGCGACCAGGGCGAGGACGCGGCCGGCGGCGGCCAGGTCGTCGGCGGGGATGTCGCCCCAGATGCGGGCGGTGATCGGGGCGGTCTCCGCCCCGACGGCGGTGAGCAGTGCGCGGCCGGCCTCCGTGGGGCGGAGGTGCTCGCCGTCCCGGACGAGCAACTGCCCGGCCAGCAGGTCGTCGAGCGTGGCGCGGACGACGGCCGGGTCGGCCTTGAGGGAGGTCCCGACCTGGGCGAGGAGCCCGTCGGCCGTCGGCGGCTCCTCGGCGGTGACGGCGGCGCGCAGGGCGACCTGCTGCTCGAAGGTGCAGCCGTGCCGGGCCAGGACGTTCTCCAGGACTCCGCGGGCGGCGTAGTGGGCCAGGCCGAGGGCGCGGGCGTCGGCCGGGGGCACGGGCGTGGCGGTGGCGTCGGTGGTCATGGTGTTTCCCCCTGGGAGTTCTCGGTGTTCCGGGAGTTCTCGGTGCTCGGTGCGGACGGAGCGAGGGGCGTGTCGAGCAGGAGCACCAGCTCGTCCGTGAACGCGCTGGTGCGCGGGGCGTCGAGGCCGCCGAGCGGTTCCAGCAACTGCCGGTGCAGGTCCTGGACCACCGCGACGGCCTGCCGTGTGACGGCTTCGCCCTGTTCGGTGAGGCGGAGCTGTACGGCACGCGGGTCGCGGGGGTCGCGGGTGCGCTCGATGTGGCCGGCCGACTCCAGGGCGCGCGCCAGTTTCGAGACGTACAGGGCTTCCAGGCCGGTGTGGTCGGCGAGTCTGCGCTGACTGGGCCGCTCGCCGGCGCGCTGCATGCCGTACAGCGACGCGACCAGCGAGTACTGCGCGTGGGTGAGGCCCAGTGGGGCCACTGCGCGATCGACCGCGACGCGCCACTTGTTGGCGAGCCGCCAGACCAGGAAGCCGGGTGTGGGACCGGGTGAACCCTTGCTCATACCGAAAGAGTACATAGACATTATGTCCATGGCTACTGTTTTGCCGGACCACCCGGCGAGGGCCGGGCCCGAGGACACACAACTCCCCCGGTCAGCTGCCGGTCGTGAGCCGGAGAGCATGTGCCAGCCGGTCGCGGACGGCGGTCTGGGCGGCGATCCGCTCGTCGAGGACGGCCAGCCGGGCCCGGGCGGTCCGCAGGCCCCGGTCCGAGGGCGCGGCCGCACCGATGTCACCGTCCAGGCAGGGCAGGAACACCCGGACGTCGTCGAGGGTCAGCCCGGCGGCCAGCAGCAGCCGGATGTTTCGGACCCGGACCACCGACCCCGGGCCGAAACGGCGGTAGCCGTTGGACGCCCGCTCCGAGGTGATCAGCCCGGCCTGCTCGTAGTGCCGCAGCGACCGGACACTCGCCCCGGTCTCCGCCGCCAGTTCACCGATCTTCACTCCCACCGCCCCCTGCCCGGCCCCTGCGCCGCCCGCCGGCGACCCTGTCACGCCACCAGCGCGCCGCCGTCCACCGGAAGCACCACGCCGGTGACGAACGAGGCCCCGGCCGAGGCGAGCCGGGTGATCGCCCAGGCCACCTCGCCCGGCTCGCCGACCCTGGCCAGCGGGGTGTGCGCCAGCTGCCACGCACGGACGGCGGCCCGGCGTTCCGGCGTCAGCCCCTGGTGCTCGCCGATCGGCGTGTCGACGGCGCCGGGCGCGACCGCCACCACCCGCACCCCGCGCGGCGCCAGCTCCACCGCCCAACTGCGGGTGAGCGTCTCCAGCGCCGCCTTGGTCGCGGCGTAGACCGAGCTGCCGGGCCAGGCCCGCTGCCCCACCGTCGTACTGATGTTGACGACCACTCCGCGGGCCCGCTCCAGCAGCGGCAGCGCCTCCTGGGTGAGCAGGACGGGAGCGACCAGATTGACGGCGAGCTGGTCGGCGACCGCGTCCGGACGGATCGAGCCGAGGGGGCCGCTGCGGACGATGCCGGCGTTGTTGACCAGGACGTCGAGCCGGCCGTGACGCTCCCCCACCTCCCGGACGATCCGTTCGGCGGCACCCTCCGCCGTGATGTCGGCCGCGAGCGGGGTGATGCCCGGGAACCCGTCGGCGGTCTCCGTCAACGGCCCGGTCCGGCGGCCGATCGCGACCACGTGGGCGCCCTCGGCGGCGAAGGCCCTGGCGGTGGCCCGGCCGATGCCGGTACCGGCTCCCGTGACGGCGACGATGCGGGGAGGTCGCTGCGATGCGCTGGTGTCCATGCCGCCATCCTGCGACCCTGCCACCGGTGTCAGGGTCAAGCGGCCGTCGACGTCCGCAGATCCCCGGTCACTCGGGCGGTCGGGACAGCCGCTCCACCATCGCGAGGACGTCGACCGGCCGGGTGGCGACCTCGTCCCGCGTCAGGGCCTCGGCCGCGGACGCCACTTCGTCCGCCGTCACCGAAAGGTCGCCGGCCTCGTCCGCGAGGGCCACCCAGTCGCCGACCTCCATCGACCGCCCGCACCGCTCGACGAGCTCCAGAAGCCTCCGGTAGCAGTCGGCGAGCTGCCGCGCCGCAGGGGTGAGGTCGATCGCCCGGCCGTCATCGCTGGTCATACCGGCCACAGTAGGCCCGCCCTTGCGGATCCTCTCGGGCAGCGCGCGGCGGAGGCGCAGCTTCACGGCTCCTGACAGCGTGTCCGGCGCGCCGGGTCCGGGCGGCCGGGGCGAGGTGATCCGCCCCCGGCGGCTCGGCTCGGCGCTACGGGCGGTGGTTGGCGAGCACCTCGTCGATGGCCGGCCCGAGGAATGCGCGTGTGAGGTCCGACCGCCGGTCGATCCACCGGGGTGTGGCGGGAGCCGGCCAGCCGTGGCGGCGCTGTCCGATGTCGTGCACCAGCTCGGCTGGGGCGCCGAGGCCGGTCAGGACGTCGAGCGCCTCGGACTTGGTGATGAGGCGGCCGCTGCCGAGGGTCGTCGCCGCCCGGGCCAGGGTGAGCAGGCCGAGGTCGACCCAGATGTCCCGGCGCCACCGGTCGGGGTGGTCGAGGGCGGGACGCCAGTAGGTCCTCAGGTCGTCGGCGACGAAGTCGGCGAGTTGCCGGTCGGTGACCCGGGGCACGAGGTCCGTCGGCGGGGGTCCGTGCAGGACCGTCCCGAACCGGTGCAGTTCGCAGCGGGTGACGGCCGTGACCGGGCGGTGCATCAACTCCCCGTGGGCCCAGGTGAGGTGCGGCGCCGCGTGGTCGTCCCAGCCGTCGGCCGCGACGTAGCTGCAGTGCAACTTGGCCGCCGAGGGGAGCTCGGCGGCCAGCGCCTCGTGGATTCGGACGAGGTGCGCCTGCTGCTGCGGGGTGCAGGGCTGCTCCAGCACGGCGATCAGGTCGAGGTCGCTGCGGCCCGGCTGGTAGTCGCCCGCGGCGAGCGAGCCGTGCGCCCAGACGGCGACCAGCGAGGGCATCGGCCGGAGCAGGCCCACGAAACGGTCGAGGAGGTGCCGGGCCGCGTCGTCTGTCATGCGGGCATCCTCCCCCGTCCGGGCTCCGCGGGGTGGCGGCACGGCGAGATGGCGGCACGGCGGGTCAGCGCCAGCCGCCGTGGCGTGGCTCCGAGTGCTCGCCGAACGGCGGGTCGTAGGCCTGCCCGCCGTCGGTCACGAGGTGGTCGGGCTCGGTCTTGGAGGCTGCGGCGTGCAGTCTGACGACGAGGTCGGTGACGGGCAGGACGCGCAGCGACAGGGCCGCGGCCACCTGGGCGGCGTCCTGGTCGATGTCCGGGTTGTCCCTGCCGCGCGACCGTTCGAGGTGTCGTGCGGAGGTCTGCATGACGTCCGGGTCGCCGCCGCCCGAGAAGCCGAGGCAGTCGTGCCACGCCAGCCCGATGATGATCTCCAGCGCGTCCGCCAGGTCCTCGGCGAGCAGTCCGCCCTGCCCTTCGGAACTCGCGAACACCACCGGCCGCCGGCCGTCCTGCTCGGCGCAGAGGAGGTACGCCCCGCCGGCCCACTCCCCCGCGATCGGCTCCAGCGGCGCACCCGAGGCGAGCCCCAGGCCGTCGCCGTTGTGCTTCCGGTGGATGTCGAAGCCGAACGACGTCCGCAGCAGCAGGTCGATCTCCGGGGTGCTGCGGATCAGGTCGAGCAGGTGGTCGCTTGAGGGCACGGCACGGACGATAGCGAGGGCCGCCGACGCACGGGGACGGGGCCCGGGGTGGCCGATGATCGTGCCTTCGGGCCGCGTACCGGCATGACACGGCCCGGCCGCCAGGGGGGAGGGCGACCGGGCCGGGTACGGGGGAGGTGGACCGGCGGACCGGGCCTCCTCACACCCACGACGATAGGACCGACGACCGGACTCGGCGGGGAGGCGCGCCCGAAACCCGGCCCACCAAAAATCCGGACCGGCCGGCCGACCGGAAAATCCGGTGCGGTGCCTGCCCGGGCAGGAGCAGGATCGTCCCATGGCGGACATGCGGGCGTTCCGGGATGCGGTCACCGACTGGGCGGCGGGCGGTCCCGGCGGCCCGGCGGGCGAACTGGCCGTGCGGTCGGGCGTGCGGACCGCGGTGCTGGTGGAAGGGCCGAGCGACGGTGCGGCCGTGGAGACGCTGGCCGCCCGCCACGGCCGGGACCTGTCCGCCGAGGGCGTGTGCGTCATTCCCATGGGCGGCGCGATGAACGTGGGCCGCTACGCCGGCCTCCTCGGGCCGCCCGGTCTGGGCCTGCGCCTCGCCGGGCTGTGCGACGTGGGCGAGCAGCGGTTCTACGACCGCGGTCTCGACCGGGCCGGTGCACCGCGCCGCGGGTTCTTCACCTGTACGACGGACCTGGAGGACGAGCTCGTCCGTGCGCTGGGCGTGGCACGGGTCGAGGAGATCGTCCGGGCCGAGGGCGACCTCCCGGCCTGGCGGACCTTCGTGCGCCAGCCCGCCCAGCACGGGCGGCTCCCGCACCAGCAGATGCGGCGCTTCCTCGGCACGAAGAAGGGCCGGAAGATCCGTTACGGCCACCTCCTGGTCGAAGCCCTCGACCTCGACCACGTACCGGCGCCCCTGCACGACCTCCTGGCGCACCTGCGGTCGGACCACTGAACAACTGAACCACTGACCGGCCCCGGCACCGGCGCCGGCCCGCGGGGTCAGGGCATCAGGACGGCCTTGCCCCGGTTGCGGCGGGCCTCCAGGTCGGTGTGGGCGCGGGCGGCCTCCGCCAGCGGGTAGGTGCGCCAGATCGGCACGGCGAGCTTCCCGGCCGCGGTCAGGCGCACCAGTTCCGGCAGCGGTTCGCCGGCCCCGTCCGAGGCGCCGGCGCTGAAGCGGACGCCGTGCTGCGCGGCGGACAGGTCGGCGATGGTGATGACCCTGCCCGCGTCCCCGGTCAGGGCGACGGATTCGGCCAGCACGCCCGCGCCGGAGGCGTCGAACACGAAGTCGACGCCCTGCGGGGCCGCGGCCCTCACCCGCTCCGCCCAGCCCTCGCCGTAGCGGACCGCGGTGGCGCCCAGGGCGGTGACGCGTTCCAGGTCGCGCTCCGCCGCGGTACCGACGACGGTGATGCCACGCGCGGCGGCCAGTTGGACGGCGACGACTCCGACGCTGCCGGCGGCGCCGTGGACGAGCAGGGTCTGTCCCTCCTGCACGCCCAACTGCTCCAGCACGCGGTGGGCCGTCCGGCCGACGGTGACCAGTGAGGCGGCGACCTCCCAGGACAGGGCTTCGGGCTTGGCCACCGGCCGCTCCAGCAGCGCGTACTCGCCGTAGCTGCCGCCCACGGTGGCGCCGAGGACCTCGTCGCCCTCGGTGGCGGTGGCGCCCTCGCCGACGGCGTCGACGACACCGGCCGCGTCCAGGCCGGGCACCACCGGGAAGTCGGCGGGTGCCTTGGCGGCCAGCAGACCGGACCGGATCTTCAGGTCGAGCGGGTTGACCGAGGCGGCCCGGACCCGGATCCGGACCTGGCCCGGTCCGGGCTCCGGCGGGGTGACCTCCGTCAGGCGCAGCACCTCGGGTGCGCCGTACTCGGAGAAGGTGATCGCTGTGGACATCGGGAACTCCCGTGGAGTGGTGGGGAACGGAGGGGTCGCCGCCCGCCCGCGGTGCGGCGGACGGGGGCGGGTCGGGGCATGGTTCAGCGGGCGCAGCGGGGTCAGAGGGTGGGGTAGTCCGTGTAGCCGCGGTGGTCACCGCCGTAGAAGGTGGCCGGGTCCGGGGTGTTGAACGGGCCGCCGGCGGCGAGGCGGGCCGGCAGGTCGGGGTTCGCCAGGAACAGCGCCCCGTAGGCGATCATGTCCGCGGTGCCGTCCTCGACCAGTTCGAGCGCGGCCGGGCCGGTGGCCTCGGGGTGGGTGAACGGGTTGAGGACGAACGTGCCCGGCCAGGTCTTGCGCAGGCGCACGGTGAGGTCGCGGTCCGGGCCCTCCAGCAGGTGCAGGTAGGCCAGGTCCAGTCCGGCGAGCCGTTCCAGCAGCACCTCGTAGACCTCGCGCGGGTCGTCCTCGGCGATGCCGTTGTACGGGTTGCCGGGCGAGATCCGCAGGCCCACCCGGTCGCTGCCGATCGCTGCCACGACGGCGGTGACGACCTCGACGGCGAAGCGGGTCCGGCCTTCGGCGTCGCCGCCCCAGCCGTCGGCACGCAGGTTGGTGTTCGGCGCGAGGAACTGGTGGACGAGGTAGCCGTTGGCGCCGTGGATCTCCACCCCGTCGAAGCCTGCGTCGATCGCGTTCCGGGCCGCGGCGGCGAAGTCGGCGATCGTCCGGCGGATCTCCGCCTCGGTCAGCTCCTTCGGGGTCACGAAGTCCTGCGGGCCCTCGTGGGTGAACACCTGTCCGGGGGCGGGGACCGCCGACGGGGCGACCGGCACCAGGCCGTCGGGCAGCAGGGCGGGGTGCCCGATCCGGCCGGTGTGCATCAGCTGGGCGAAGATCACGCCGCCCTCGCGGTGCACCGCGTCGGTCACCCGCCGCCAGGCCTGCACCTGCCCGGCCGTGTGCAGCCCGGGAGTGTCGGGGTAGCCCTGCCCGACCGGCGACGGCTGGATCCCCTCGGTGACGATCAGCCCGGCGCCGGCCCGCTGCGCGTAGTACGTCGCCATCAGCTCGGTCGGCTCCGCGCCCGGCCCGTACGCGCGGCTGCGGGTCATCGGCGCCATCACGAGCCGGCTGGCGAGGCGGCGGCCGCCCAGGACGATCGGATCGAAAGCGGTGGTCATGGTCTCTCTTCTTCCTTGCGGTCGGTGGCGGGCGGTGGCCCGGTCACCTTCACCGTAACAGTTACCTGCTCGAACAAGTAAATACCGCGGAGCATTCCCCTGCCAGCCACCATGGGCACCCAGCAGCGGAATCGAGGCAGTGAGGCGGTACCGCTCCACGGGATCCGGCGCCCGGCGGGTAGCATTGACTGTCCGCCCAGGAAAGTGAGGAAGAGATGGCAGAGCCCGCCCCGCAGGCCGGCAGGGAACCCACCGGGACGGCACGGGAGGCCAGCGTCCCGGTGCCGGCCGCGGCGGGCGGCGGGCCGATCAGCCACGCGATCTTCCGCCTCGCCCGGCTCCACCGCATGTTCGCCGGTCAGCTGCTGCGGCGGATCGGACTCCACCCCGGCCAGGAACTGGTGATGATGCACCTGTGGGAGCTGGGCCCGCAGCGCCAGGCCGACCTGGTGCGCCTCCTCGACTCCGACGCCGCCACCATGACCCGTACCGTCCAGCGGCTCGAACAGGCCGGCTTCGTCCGCCGCCGCCCCTCCCCCACCGACAAGCGGGCGTCGCTCATCGAACCCACCGCGGCCAGCCACGCCCTGCGCCGCGAGGTCGAGGAGGCGTGGAGCCGGCTGGAGGACCTGGTGGCGGCCGGCCTGACCGACGACGAACGCGCCGCGGCCCTGCACACCCTGGAACGCCTTGAGCAGAACCTCCTCCGAGCCGCCGACGACCCGGCCGGCGACCCGGCCAGCGCTCCGCCGGAGTGACCGCAGCGACCCGCCGGGCGACCGGGCACTTCAGTGGCGTCGGGCCGTGACCGCGAGGGCTAGTCGCTCACCGAGAGCCCGAGGACTCCCCGGTCGTGGCCGACGAGGACCTCGACACCGGTGCCGGACCCGGCCGCGGCCAGGCAGGTGACCGCCACGTCCAGCTGGATGTGCCGGACGGTGCCGGTCTCCGGCTCCCACAGGCGCAGGCTCCGCCCCTGCCCGCTGCCGGTGAGGACGAGGCCGGGCCGACCGGGGAGTGCGAGGGCGGCCAGGGCCGTCAGCGGGGTGCCGTCGGTGTCCGGGGGCAGGCCGTCGCCGACCGGGAGGCCGGTCGCCGGGTCCCACAGCACGACGGCGCCGTTGCGGTCCCCGGTGGCCAGCAGGGTACGGCCGTGCACGGGCACCGCCGCGACCACGGTCACGCGGTGGCGGAGGCCGCCGCGCACCCGCTCGTCCGGCGGCACCGCCGCGCCGCGGTCCCAGGGATCGTCGACGGTCGGATCCCACAGGTGGACGTCGCCCTGGGCGTCCGCGGCCGCGATCAGCGTGTGGTCCGCGGCGATCGGGACGGCGGCGATCGAAGTGATCCGGCGGCCCCGGGGGTTGAGACGTCCGAGGGGGTCGCCCGTCAGCGGATCACGCAGCCGTACCGCGCCCCGGTCGGTCGCCGTGACGAGCAGCGTCCGACCGTCCGGCAGGGCCGCGGCGCACATTCCGATCACCGCCCCGAGCCAGTTGCCGACCGGTTCTCGGACCGACTGCCCGGTGGCCGTGTTCCGGACGCCGACCGTCCCGGCGTCCCCGCCGCTCGCCAGGAGGACGTCACCGTCGGGCAGCGGAAGGACCGTCAGCGAGCGGACGGGGTCCGGGTGACCGGGGAGCGGGCCGTGGCGCAGCCCGCCGTCGGCCGGGTCCCAGAGGCAGAGCACGCCGCTGTCCCCGCCGCCGGCGACCAGCGTCGGCAGGCCGGGCCGCACCACGACCGCCAGGGCGTTTACTCCGGCGCGTACGCCGGGCTCGGGAGAGGCGAACGCCTCGGCGCGGCCGCGGAGTGTGCCGTCGGACGCGAGCAGGCGATCCCCGTCGCGCCGGAGTCCGGTTCGTCCGGCGGTCGTTCGGCGGGGGTCTGCCGCCCGGCCGCCGTGCGCGGCCTCGTCCCCGGCCGCGGCCTCGTCCCCGCCCTCGCCCTCGGTGGGTGGCCACGCCTGGCGGCCGTGGTTCTGCGGGCGCGCCCCGTCGGGGTGCGGCGCCAGGCAGTCGGCGACCGTCCAGGTCTGCTCGCAGTCGGGGCAGCGGACGTGGCCGGTCAGCAGCATCAGCGTCCTGGCCCATCGGGCTCCGGCCCACCCCGGCGTGCCCTTGACCGCGACCATGGCGGCGACCAGGCACAGCACGTCCTGCCCCGGCGTTCCCCGCGGCACGCCCGCCGCGGCGACCGCGCGCGCCACCCGCAGGAAGGGCTCCCACCCTTCGCCCAGTGCGTCCTCCCGCAGGGCGTCGGCGACCTCGCCCCAGGGGTGCTCGCCCTCGCGGACCAGGTCGGGGCCGGGCCGCTCCCGGTCTGGGCCCGGCTGCGCCGGGGCCTCGAAGGGCGGCCGCACCGGGTCCACGAGGAACTCCGGGAACTCGGTGTCGGTCTCGCACTCGGGGCAGACCAGCACGAGGCAGGGCTCCTCGGGGTCGAGGAACCGCCACAGCACCTCGGCGGTGTGATGACCGGCCAGGGCGACGCAGGCCAGCGCCAGTTCGGCGCAGCCGGCCGCGGGGGTGCCGGCCGCGAGGAAGCCGCGCACGGCTGCCCGTTCGGCCTCGCGGAGTGCAGCCTCGAAACCCGGCCGGAGGTCGGCCGGGACGGGGGGACGGGCGGCCGCGGTGACCATCAGGCCCAGGTCCGTCCAGAGGTCCGTGAACCGCTCGGGCGGCAACTCCGCTGCTGCGGCCACCACATGCGGCAGTGCCGCGTAGGCGCCGTCCAGGACGACGTCCTCGCGCATCAGGCTGTCGGACAGGCCCTGCCAGGCCTCCCGCCACTCGTCACCGGGGGCGGCGATCGCATCCACGACCTGCCGCACGTCCTCGGCGGTCACCCCGTCGAGCTCACGCCAACGGGGGCTGTTCAGGGGAAGCTTCGCACGCATGGGACGAGGTTAGCGATCGGCACCGTCGGCCTGGGCAGGTGCCCGGGTGCCCTTCTGGTGGCGGCCGTCGGCCCGATCGGTCGGCTCGCCGACGCGTCCGCCCGTCCACGCGTCGACGGTGGCCACCAGCGCGTCGGGCGCGAGCCGTTCCAGCAGGGGCAGGACCTTGAACCAGCCGTCGAGTGCCGCCGCCCGGACGGCCAGCCTGCGGGCCTCCGACGGTTCGTACGACTCGGTGAGCACTTCGGCGAGTTCGGTCAGCGCGCGGGCCCGGGTCGCCCGGTGGACGATCGTCCGGGCGAGCGCCTCCGCCCGTTCCCGCTGCCCGTGGCGGGCCGTCTCCGGGACCACCGCCACCAGGGCGTGGTCCCGCAGCCACGGGTCGTCGATCGTGTCGGCGAGCCTCACGGCCCGGTCGGTCTCCCCCTGCCGGGCGAGTTCGCGGACCACGGCGACCAGTGCGTGACTGCGCGCCGCGCCGTCGCCGATCGCCCGGGCGAGCTCCTCCGCCCGGCCGGTGTCACCGCCGCGGGCCAGCTCCGCCACGATCTGCGTCTGCCGCTCCTCGCGGATGTCCGGGGCGTGCATCGCGTCGGCGAAGGCAGCGGCCCGCTCGACCTGCCCGTGCAGGGCCAGCATGCGCGCCGCCGCCGTGCACAGCGCGATGGCCTCCCCGGAGGACGTGGCACAGGCACCGAGCAGAATCTGCGTCCGGTCCGCGAGGGCGAGGGCCGTCTCCACGTCGGTGCTCGCGGGGGCCGAGGCGAGCACGACCGTCATGACCCAGGCGTCGAGGGGCGACCGGCGCGGACGGCGGAGCAGCGCGTCGAGGCGGTCCAGGTCCCCCCGGCCGAGGTCGCGCACCAGCACCGTCGCCAGCGGCCGTGGACGGTCCCGGTCGAAGCCCCCGCCGTGGCGCCCCCGGGACCGCGCCCAGTCCTCCAGCCGGTCGGCGAGGTCGTCCGCCCGGTCCCGGTCGCCGACGAGGTCGGCCACCTCGAGGAGGAGGACGAGCACCTTCGCCGCCGACGGATCGCTGCAGAGCACGTGGTCCTCGGCACGATCGGCGAACGCGAGCGCGGCGCGGGTGTCGCCGCCGTCCGCCACCGCCTTGGCCAGCAGCGCCCAGGTGACGGCCCAGTGGTGGGGATAGCGGACGGTCTCCGCCAGCGCCACGGCCCGGTCGCGTTCACCGGCCCGCGCCCAGGCCGACACCTGGCCGACCAGCGCCTGGTCCCGGCACTGCCGCAGGGCGATGGAGTCGGTGAGCGCCTGGGCCCCGTGCACGTCCCCCGCGTCGGCCGCGGCCCGCACCACGGCCAGCAGCCTCTCCGCCCGGCGGAGTTCGTCCCCGGTCGACAGGGCCAGCTCGGCCGCCAGCGGCAGGTGTCCCGTTCGGGCGAGCCCCGCCAGCAGCCACGGGGGGAGGGACCCGGCGTCGGCGCCGAACCGCGGCGGTGCGGACAGCCGCAGGAGGGTCACCAGACAGGGGGCGAATCCGCTCCGGGCGGTGTCCCGTCCGGCGTCCTCCTCCGGCGCGAGCCCGCGACCCACCTCCCACTGCCGCAGGAACGGAAGCGCGTGCCCCCACTGGTCCAGCCCGTTCCGCATCCCCGCAGCCCCTCCCGCGCCGACTCGCCTCCCCCAGCATGACGGCGCCCGCCGACACCGTCACCGGCCGGGTGCACCGCCAGAACCGTCCGAGCACCCTTGAGGGCAACTCCAGGAGCTGTCTTCAAGGGCACTCGGGAGGTCGATTCAGGGGCGCGGGGAACTGCGCAGTCCGAGAGTGGTGCCCCTGACCAATCCGGCTCAGCCCTGGGCCGCATCCGAATTGCGCAGTTCTCCCCCAGCCTTCGGCCGGGAGGTGCCCCCCACACGCCCCTATGCGGCACCCATACGCCTGCGAAGACACACCCTAGGCCTCCGCGAGCACCGTCCGGATCACGTGCCGGGCGTTGTCCGCCATCGCCCGGTTCGTCCTGCGGTAGTACGGCAGCGCGATCAGTGCCTGTGAGAGCGTCCGTCCCCGGCCCCTGGTCCAGGTCGCGTCGTCCACGTCGAGCGCCGCGCGGAAGACCTCCCTCGCGTCGGCGGGCAGCAGGTTCCACGCCGGGAACAGGTCGCAGGCCGGGTCCCCCGCCCCCGCGCACCCGAAGTCGATGACCGCGGTCAGTCTGCCGCCGGCCACCAGCAGGTTGCCCGGCATGAGGTCGGCGTGCAGCCACACCGGCGGGCCGTCCCGGACCGGGGCCCGCAGCGCCTCCTCCCACACCGAGGTGGCGGCGTCGCAGTCGACGCCTTCCTCCGGGATCCCGCGCAGTTCCTCGATCGCCGCCCGGGTCGCGGCGTCGAGCGAGGCGACCGGCCCACCGCGGTGGGCCTGCGGCGCGGCCGGCAGGGTGATGCTCCGCATCGCCGTGACGAATCCGGCCAGGTCCTCGGCCAGCAGGACGGGTTCGCTCAGCGCCCCGGGCTCGGGGTTCTCCCCCGCGAGCCAGCGGTACACCGACCACGGCCACGGATACCCCTCGGCCGGCCTGCCTGCTCCGAGCACCTCGGGGACGGGCGTGGGCAGGTGGGGCGCGAGCCGGGGCAGCCACGTCCGTTCGAGCGCCACGTCACCGGCGCCGCCCGCCACCAGCGGAAGCCGCACGACCATGTCCTCGCCCAGCCGGTACATGGCGTTGACCGTGCCATCGGACGGCACCCGCTCCACCGCCGCCCCGGCCCACCGGGGGAACTGCCCGGCGACCAGCCGCCGCACGAGGTCGCCGTCGACGGGGTGCATGCCGGGGTGCATCTGCCCTGTGCTCATGACACCCCATCCGATCGCCGGACGCCCCCGAGCGTCAACCCCTGTCGCGCCGGGCCCGCCGTTGTCGTTACTCGTTTGCCCACGGACTCCGAACCGCTCAGAATGCAGCCACTATGACGCTTCATCACGAGATACTCGAGACCGCTCTGGCCCGGATCACGGCCGGATACGTGTTCCCCGAGCAGACGGCCGGCATCGATGCCGTGATCCGTCGCCGGCTGGCCGAGAGCGCGTACGACGGTTTGGACGAGCGGGAGTTGTGCGAGCGGGTCACCGCGGACCTGCAGCGGGCGTGCCCGGACAAGCACCTGCGGCTGCTGTGGAGCGAGGAGCCGCAGTCGATGGAGGAGGAGCCGGAGGAGGTCAGCCGGGGCCGCTTCGAGGCGTTCAGCCGGGCCAACAACCACGGCGTCCGGCGGGTCGAGCAGCTCGACGGCAACATCGGCTACCTCGACCTGTCCATGATCGCGCCTGCCGAGCTGGGCGGTCCCCTCTTCGGTGCGGCGATGCACCTGCTCGCCGCCACCGACGCGCTGGTGGTCGACCTGCGCCGGTGCCTGGGCGGTTCGCCGGAGGGGGTGCAGCTGTGGTGCAGCTACTTCTTCCCCGGTGACGAGACGCACCTGAACGACATCTACGACCGGGCCACCGACTCGATCCGGCAGTACTGGACGGTCGGCCACCTCGCCGGCCCGCGTTACCTGGACCGCCCGGTCGCCGTGCTGACGTCGGCCGTCACCTTCTCCGGCGGCGAGGAGCTGGCGTACAATCTCAAGGTGCTGGAGCGCGCCACGCTGATCGGCGAGACCACCCGGGGCGGCGCCCACCCGACCTCGCGCATCCCGGTCTCCCCGCACGTCGCCGTCACGGTGCCGACCGCCCGCTCGATCAATCCGGTGACCGGCACCAACTGGGAGGGCGTCGGTGTCCTGCCGGACCTCGCCCTCCCGGCCGACCGGGCGCTGGAGGCGGCGCTGGAGCACCTGCGCGAGCAGCTCGGCTGAGCCTCGGAGCCTCGACCGGGCCTCGGCAACGCCGACGACGGGGAGGGGGCCGCACCGGCCCCCTCCCCGTCCGTGCCATGGGTCGGTCGGATCAGCAGGGGAAGGTGCCGCTGTAGACGGCGTGGCCGTAGGAGGAGCTGCCGTTGCCGAAGCCCTGGATGCCGTCGTCGCTGAAGACCGCCTCGCGGAAGCCGTTGACGCAGGTCGAGGTCGGCGCGATCGCGAAGCCCTCCAGGTTGTCGGTCGGCATGACGGCCGGGTTGGTGTAGGTCACGTCGGGGACGACGGCGCCGGCGGCGTCGACCTTCAGGAAGGTGTGCGTCTCACCGCAGGTGTTGTCGCAGGTGGCGACGATGCGGCTGGTCCCGGCGTCGAACATCACGTCCATCACGGAGACCTTGCCGGTCGCGATCGTGCCGAACGTGGTGAACGTGCCGTCGGAGTTCAGGCCGTAGACGTGCAGCGAGCCGTCCCACTCCAGGCCGGCGAAGAACAGGCCCGATCCGTGCAGCGGGTAGTTCGCCGGGTTGTAGGCGCTGCCGGTCAGCGGGTCGGCCCAGCCGTTGGCGGTCAGCCAGCTGTCCGGCACGTAGCCGACGCCCTCGAAGCCGAGGTTGGCGTCGTCCTTGCTGCCGGTGTCGAGCTGCGGGAACTGCGCGGTCATGTCCCACTGGTGGACGGGCGTGAGCGTCGAGCCGGTCGCGGCCGGGTCGAACTCCATGATCGTGTCCTTGGGGACGGTGTTGTGGGTGTTGTCGCGCTCGGAGGTCACGTAGACGTGGCCGTTGGCACCGACCGTCAGGCCCTCGGAGTCCGGCTCACCGGTGCCGCCCGCGAAGCGGATCTGCTTGCCGGTCGCGCTCCACGTCGCGTCGGGGACCCACTTGCCGTTGCTCTTGACCAGCTTGTACAGCCAGTTCTTGTTCTTGGCGGCCCACAGCACCGTCGGGTTCGCCGGGTCGAACGCCAGCCCGCTGACGTCCCGTCCCTCGGGGCCGGTGGACGTGGTGAACGCGCAGACGTTGTCGGCGATCGTGACGTCCGGGCCGCCCGGCCAGGCCAGGGTGCCGGACGGGGTGGAGCCCGTGCCGGAGGGCGCCTCGGGGGTGCAGCCGCTGGTGAGCGCGCCGCCGCCGCCCAGCAGCTGGCCGGTCTGACCGCCGCCTCCACCGCCGCCGCTGCCGGAGCAGGAGTTCGCGCTGCCGAGCGTCGCGGTCACCGCGGTCTGGAACCGGCCGGTGCCGTTGGCGCAGCGCTCGTCGGACGGCTTGGCGCCGTCGGTCGCCCAGGTCACCGAGTCGACGGTGCTGCCGTTGCCGTCGAGCAGGAAGACCGAGTCGTTGTCGCCCAGGCCGAGGGTGGAGTTGAAGGTGACGTACCCGCCGGCGGGGATGCTGGTCGCGCTCGGCGAGGAGGACGAGATCGAGACCGGGGTGTGGGTGGTGTCGCCGTCGACGTACTTCCACGACCCGATGCCGACGGCGGTCGTGCCGCCGTTGTACAGCTCGACGGTGTCCGAGCCGTTGGAGGCGACCTCGTTGATCCGCACCCGGCTCGCCGCCGGGATCGACGACGGGCAGCCCGGGGCGTTCGCGGCGCCGAACGTGGTCGCGGTGGCCGCGGTCACCCACGCCCCGGTGCCGTCGCCGCCGCAGCGCGCCATCGCCGGCTTCGCCCCGTTGGTCGCCCACTCGACGCGGTCGACCACCGTGCCGTCGGCCGTGTAGATCACCAGCTTGTCGGAGTCGCCCAGTCCCTTGGGCGAGTTGAAGGTGACGAAGCCGCCGGCGGCGATCGTGGTGGAGGAGGGGCTGAACGACTGCGGCGAGAAGCCGTCGTCGGACATCTTCCAGCCGCTGATGCTCACCGCCGTCGACCCGGTGTTGTACAGCTCCACCGTGTCGTTGTTGGACGAGGTGACCTCGTTGATCCGAACGTTCTGGTAGCCGGCCGGGTCGGCGGCCGCGGCGGGCTGCGCGGCGACCAGCCCGGTGACGACCAGACCCGAAAACGTCAAAGCCGCGGCGCACACGGAGGCGACGCCTGCACGCGAGTGTGAGGTATGCACGGGGCCGAACTCTGGTGGCGCGACCTTGAAACGGCGTGTACGGCGGCTGAATGCCGCCCGCTGGCCGCCGTAACGCTGGGCGCCGGTCCGCCGGCGATCACGGCCGGCGGAGACGGAGCGGAGGCATGTCCCCCCCCCCCCGCGGTTCAGCCCCGCCCGGTCGGCCGCAGGTGGCTCTCGGCGTAGCGGAGGAGTTCCCTGCGGGTGCGCTCCGGGTCGGCCGCCGCCGCCGTGGCGCGGCCGGCGGGCAGGTAGCGGATCCCGTCGATCTCGCAGACCAGCGGCCCGGCACCGGTGTCGTGGACCAGGGCGTCGCCGACCGGCGGCGGCCCGCCGATGGTGCCGCGGCCGGTGCCGCGGGAGCCCGAGATCGGCTGGACGTACAGGGGTGCCGCGGTGTCCTCGCCCTCGGGCCGGAACAGCACCAGCACCATCCCGCCGGTGATCTCGCGCAGCCGGACGTAGCGCATCGGCTGCCAGCTGCCGTCCGCCGGGTCGGAGCGCGCGGCGCGCAGCACGGGGCGCCACAGCGAGGACCGGTCGGTGGCGAACCAGCCGATCCGGGCGACGGCGGCGATGCCGAGCGCGCCGAGGAGGAGGAACCGCCAGTGGCCCAGGTGGAAGTGGTCGTCGAGGATGCCGCCGAGGGAGAGCACCAGGAGCACCCAGGCGCCGGTGCCGAGGGCGGTGGCCGCCGCCCAGCGGCGCGGGGGCACGGAGGTGCGGCCGGGGCCGCGGCGGGGCAGGGTGACGCGGGAGCCGGGGTGGTGCCGGTCGGCGTGGCGGGCGGCGGCGGCCAGGTTGGCGAAGGTCAGGCCGCCGTCGAGGGCGGGCCACTGCTCCTCGGTCCCGTCCGCGGCCCCGGCCACCGACGGCACCGGCACGGACCCGGTGCGCAGGGCCCGTCGGACGCGGCGGGTGCAGGCCAGCGGGGTGATCACCAGGCTGGCGGCGAGGCCGAGCAGGCCGAGGCCGCCCGCGCGGGCGGCGGCCACGCCCGGGGTGGTCCGGGTGTCGACGGCCTCGCCGAGGAAGGGCCACGGCAGGGCGATCACCGGCAGGTGGTCGCCGGGGCGGAGGTGCGCGGTGTCGCAGTCGACGTCGCTCTGCTGCGCGCCGCCGTCCCAGCCGACGGTGCAGCCGCCGTTGTCGTGGTCCACGGCGAGGACCTCGGCGGTGGTGCGGTCGCCGAGCAGGGCGACGTCGGCGGGGGGCAGCGCCGTGAACAGGGCGCCGGTGAGGGCGAGGGCCGCCCACATCGGAGCGGCCGGCCGCAGCCGCCGGGCGGGTGCCGGCGCGGGGCGGGGCGGTTCGGCGAGCCAGGCGCCGACGGTCCGTGCGTCCCGGGTGGGCATGCCCAGTTGCAGCACGGTGCCCTCGGGCGTGCGGTAGCGCAGGCCGACCATCTCGACGGCGGCTCCGGTGGCGCGCAGGAGCGTGGCGACCAGGACCTCGCCGCCGTGCGGCAGGGCGGTGGCCGTGCCGGCGCGGTCGAGGAAGACGGGCCCGTCCAGGCGCGGGTCGGCCAGCAGCCTGCCCCTGCGGCCGTCCAGCCGGCACCGGAAGTCCACCGGCCGGCCGGCCGCCAGGGCGTGGCGCCGTCGTGCGGCCGCCCACCGCGCCAGTCCCGCGATGATCATCGGGATCACCACGAAGGCCAAGAAGCTGCCGATCATCCTGCTGTCGTCCCCTTCGTTCGGTCAACGAAGGGTAAAGGTGCCGGTCGTGGGCGCCGCACCGGGGTGCCTGCTCGCCGGAAACGCCCGGCCGGACCCCGGGGTGATGGGCTAGGGTCTCGGCGTGGATCAGCCCGTGCCGCACCCGGCCCTCCCGTCATGAGCCTCGCCCGCGCGTTGGTCGACGTACGGCCGTTGAGGACGTCTCCGCTGTTCCGGCGGTTGCTGATCGGGCGCACGGTGTCCACGCTCGGCAGCTTCATGACCGTGGTCACCGTCATGTTCCAGGTGTGGGACGCGACCCGCAGCACGGTGTGGAGCGGGGCGGTGGGGCTGGCGCAGGCGCTGCCGATGATCGGCATCGGCCTGTTCGCGGGGTCGTGGGTCGACCGGGCCGACCGGCGCCGCGTCTACCTGCTCGGCAACGCCGGTCAGGCGGCCTGTTCGCTGCTGCTGGCCGTCCAGGGGTTCACCGGGCACGTCCCGGTGGCCGCCGTGCTGGCGCTGGTGGCGGTGCAGGCCTCGTTCGGGGCGGTGGGCGCGCCGGCGGCGGGGGTGTTCGTGCCGCGGCTGCTGCCGAAGGACCAGGTGGCGGCGGGGCTGGCGCTGAACCAGGTCACCGGGCAGGCGATGATGCTGCTCGGTCCGGCCGTCGCCGGTGTCGTGCTCGGCTGGTGGGGCATCGGCGTCTGCTACCTGCTGGACGCCGCCAGCTTCGGGGTGTCGTTCGCCGCGTCCTTCGCCCTGCCCGCGATGCCGCCCGTGGGCGAGCAGTCCCGTCCGGGTCTGGGCGGGGTGGCCGACGGGCTGCGCTTCCTGACGGGCCACCGCGTGGTGCGCGGTGCGCTGCTGACGGACCTGGCGGCCACGGTGCTGGCCATGCCGGCCAGTCTCTTCCCTCTGGTCAACAGCGAGCGTTTCGACGGCGACCCGCGCACGCTGGGCCTGTTCCTGTCGGCGCTGGCCGTGGGCGGTGTCGCCACGACCGCGCTGTCCGGTCCCGTCACCCGGCTGGCGCGCCCGGGCCCGGTGATGCTCGGCGCGGCCGGCACGTGGGGCGCGGCCCTCGCCGGGTTCGGCCTGACGACCAGTGCGTGGGCGGGCCTGGGGTTCCTGGTGGTGGCGGGGGCCGCGGACGCGCTGGCCGTCCTGTCCCGCACGACGATCGTGCAGACGTGCACGCCCGATGCGCTGCTCGGCCGGGTGACGGCCGCGGAGACGATCGTCGGCCAGGCCGGCCCCCAGCTGGGGAACCTGCGGGCCGGCGCGGTCGCCGGCTGGTCGTCGGGCGCGACCGCCCTGGTCACGGGCGGGTTGCTGTGCCTGGCGGCGGTGACCGCGGGCGGCGCGTCGACCCCGGAACTGCGGCGCGGCAGCGGTCCGGCGGACGCCCCGACGCCGCCGGCACCGCCGGCGGGAGCACCGGCCGCCCCGGCGGTCGAACCCGGCTGACACACCGTCCCGCACCGGCTCCGCGGAGGTGCCCCCACGCGCCCCTGCTCCCACCACCCGAGCACCGCCCGTCGAAAGCGCCGGAGCCGAGCAGGGCCGAACACACGGGTACGGCCCGTCCCGGGACGCGTCGCTACATTCGGTCGCATGGCTGACGAGATCTTCGGGCACCCCCGGCTGGCTGCCGTCCACGACCCGCTCGACCCGGACCGCAGTGACCTCTGCGCCTACCTCGACCTCGCCCGGCAGGTCGGCGCGGAGCGGGTGCTGGACATCGGCTGCGGCACGGGGGTTTTCGCCCTCCTGCTGGCCGATCGCGGGGTGCAGGTGGTCGGCCTCGATCCCGCCCGGGCCTCCATCGACGTGGCCAGGGCCAAGCCGGGGAGCGAACGGGTGCGATGGATCTGCGGTGACGCGACGGCCCTTCCGCCCCTGCAGGTGGACCTCGTCACGATGACCGCGAACGTCGCCCAGGCGATCGTCTCCCCGGACGCGTGGCGGCGGACGCTGACCGGGGCTCACGAGGCGCTGCGGCCGGGCGGGTACCTGGTGTTCGAGACGAGGGACCCTGCCGCGCGGGCCTGGGAGGCGTGGAACCGCACGGCCTCGCGGCGGGTCACGGAGGTCCCGGGCGTCGGCGGGGTCGAGAGCTGGGTCGACCTGGTCGAGGTGGCGGACCGCCTGGTGACGTTCCGTTGGAACTACGTGTTCACCGCGGACGGCTGCCACCTCACCTCCGATTCGACCCTGCGGTTCCGGGAGCGTCACGAGATCGAGGCCGACCTGGCGGCGGCGGGTTACGGGCTGCAGGAGGTCCGGGACGCGCCCGACCGTCCGGGCAAGGAGCTCGTGTTCGTCGCCCGCCGTCCCTGACCCGCCCCGGCCGCTCCGCCTCAGCTGCTCGGGCTCCGCGGCACGTCGAACTGCTCGGCGGAGACCCGGAGCCGGAAGACGTGGTACGTCCAGCCCTGGTAGGCGAGCACCAGCGGGAAGAAGACGATCGCGACGATGCTCATCACCTTCAGCGCGTAGTTGCCGGAGGCGCTGTTGTGCACGGTGAGGTCGAAGGCGGGGTTGGTGCTCGACACCATCAGCCGGGGGTAGAGGTCGGCGAAGAACGACATGACGGTCGTCGCGATGACGACGGTGGTGGCGACGAAGGCCCAGCCCTCGTGCCGTCCGGCGAGCAGCCAGCCGGCGGCCAGCACCGCGAGCATGGCGACGAGTTCGAGGACGTCGGGCAGGACGCCGCCACCGGCGACGGAGTGCGTCCAGGGCTGGAAGACCAGGACGGCGAGGACGGTGATCGGTGCGATGCGGCGGGCGAGCCACAGCGCGTGCTCCTGCACCGCGCCGGTGGTCTTGAGCGTGATGAAGGTCGCCCCGTGCAGCAGGCAGAGCAGCACCAGGGTGATGCCGGTGAACACCGAGTACGCCGAGAACAGGTCGCCGAAGTCGCCGGTGAACTCCTGGCTCTGGTCGATCGGCACGCCGTGCAGCAGGTTGCCGAGGGCGATGCCGATGAGCAGCGGCACCAGCAGGCTGCCGACGGTCAGCAGGGTGTCCCAGGTGCGGATCCAGCGCACGCTGTCCACCTTGCCGCGGAACTCGAAGGACACGCCGCGCACGATCAGTCCGACCAGCAGCAGGATCAGCGCGGGGTAGAAGCTGGAGAACATGGTGGCGTACCAGGCCGGGAAGGCGGCGAACATCGCGGCCGCGGCGACGATCAGCCACACCTCGTTGCCGTCCCAGAGCGGTCCGATGGTGTTGATCGCCGCTCGCCGGCCGGCCTCGTCGCGGGCGACGAAGGTGTGCAGCATCCCCACCCCGAGGTCGAAGCCCTCCAGGACGAAGAAGCCCGTCCACAGGGCAGCGGTGACGATGAACCAGAACGTGGCGAGCGCCATATCGGGCGGCCTCAGTAGGTCAGGGCCGGGATCGGGGTGTCCTCGGCGGGGGGCGGGGAGAGCTCCTTGCGGGCGTACCTCGTGAGCAGGACGAAGGCCACCGCGGCGAGCGCGGCGTAGAGCAGCAGGAAGACCACCAGGCTGGTGGCGACGGTGGCGGTGCTCACCGACGGGGACACGCCGTTCCTGGTCAGTTGGAGGCCCTGGACGATCCACGGCTGGCGGCCGTTCTCGGTGAGCAGCCAGCCGGCGGTGTTCATCAGGAACGGCAGCACCCCGGCCCAGACCGCGACCCGGTGGAACCACCGTGCGCCGCTGAGCCGTTTGCGCCACAGCAGCCACAGGCCCCACAGCCCGACCAGCAGGACGACCACGGCCAGGTAGGCCATCACCCGCATCGACCAGTACTGGATGAAGATGTTCGGGATGTAGTTGCCGGGCCCGTACTGCTGCTCGTACTGGGCCTGGACGGCGTTGAGGCCGAGGACCTTGCCGTTCCAGTGGTTGGTGGCCAGCAGGGAGAGCAGGTGCGGGATGGCGATGATCTGGGTCGGGGTCATGTCGTTCTTGCCGCCGCTGATCTGGAACAGCGAGAACGAGCAGGGCTGGCAGGTGTCCCACTGCGCCTCGGCGCCGGCGATCTTCATGGGCTGGTACTTGCCCTCGGTGACGCCGAGTTCGCTGCCGACCAGCATCGCCGCGAGGATCACCGGCACCAGGACGACCAGGGCGAGCCGGGCCGCGGCGTGGAAGGCGAGCGGGGAGGACCCCTTGCGCAGCTGCCAGGCGGAGACGGCGAGCATCACGACGGAGCCGGTGACCAGCGAGGCGAGGATGACGTGCAGGTACCCGCGCAGGAACACCGGGTTGGTGAACAGCTTCCAGACGTCGTTGAGCTGGGGCCGGCCGGTGGAAGGGTCGATCGTGTAGCCGACGGGGTGCTGCATCCAGGAGTTGGCGGCCATGATGAACGCCGCGGACAGTGCGCCGCCGACGGCCACCAGCCAGATGGTCGCCAGGTGCACGCGCGGGGGCAGCCGGTCCCAGCCGAACAGCCAGAGCCCGAGGAAGGTCGACTCCAGGAAGAACGCGGCGAGCCCCTCCATGGCCAGCGGCGCGCCGAACACGTCACCGACGGTGCGGGAGTACGCCGACCAGTCCATGCCGAACTGGAACTCCTGGACGAGACCGGTGACCACCCCGACCGCGATGTTGATCACCAGCAGGGTGCCGAAGAACCGCGTGAGCTGCAGGAGTTCGGCCCGGCCGCTGCGGTGCCAGCCGGTCTGCAGCAGGGCGGTCAGGAATCCCAGGCCGATGGTGACCGGCACGAACAGGAAGTGGTAGATCGACGTCATGGCGAACTGCAGCCTGGCGAGGTCGAGTTGACTCATGTGGTCCCCATCGCGAGGTGGCTCGGCCTCAGTCAAGCACGCCCCGGGCGGCCCGGACGGGACGGCACGGCCGGTGTCATCCCGTCGGCCGTCGGCCGATCGGCGTACCCGGGGACGGGCCCGTCACTTCGGGTCGTGCCAGTGGTCGCCGTCGGGCAGCAGGCCGTCGGCCTCCTTCGGTCCCCAGCTGCCCCTGGCGTAGGGGAGGGCGGGTGCCGCGTCGCCCAGGATGGGGTCGACGACCCGCCAGGCGGCCTCGACGGTATCCTGCCGGGCGAACAGCCAGCGGTCGCCGTCCAGGGCCGCGCCGATGAGGCGGTCGTACGGGCGCATGTCGGATCCGGGGACCTCGCTGAAGGAGAGTTCCTCGTGCTTGGCCTGCCAGCCGCCGCCGGGTGCCTTGCCCGCCAGGGTGAGGGAGACCTGCGTCTCGGGCCAGACCCGGAACCGCAGGCTGTTGGCGGCCGGGCTCGGGCGCAGCCCGAACACGTCGTGCGGCGCGCTGCGGAAGTGGATGCTCACCTCGGTCGCCGTCACCGGCATGCACTTGCCGGCGCGGATGAGGATCGGCACGTCCGCCCAGCGCCAGGAGTCGGCGGCGAGCCGGACGGCCGCGAAGGTCTCGGTCGTCGAGCCCGCGGCGACGCCCTCGACGTCGAGGTATCCGTCGTACTGTCCGCGGACGATGTGCTCGGGGGTGAGCGGTCGCAGCGAGGACACCACGTTGGCCTTGGCGTCGCGCCAGGACTCCAGGCCCTCCCCCGACGGCGGCTCGGCCAGCACCGTCGCGAGGACCTGCAGCATGTGGTTCTGGACGACGTCCCGGACGGCGCCGGTGCGGTCGTAGAAGCGGCCGCGGTCGGCGACGTCGAAGGCCTCGGCCATGGTGATCTGGATGCTTCTGACGTGCGTGCGGTTCAGCAGCGGTTCGATGACGGAGTTGGCGAACCGGGCGAAGAGCACGTTCTCCACGGGGTCGAGGCCGAGCCAGTGGTCCACCCGGTAGATCGCGTCCTCGGGGAAGTACTCGTGCATGGTCGCGTTGAGTTCGCCGGCGCTGCGCAGGTCGGTGCCGAAGGGCTTCTCGACCATGACGCGGGCGCCCTTCGCCCGGCCGGCGTCGGCGATCCCCTTGGCGATCCGGCCGAACAGCGGCGGCGGGACCTCCAGGTAGAACAGGGCGCGCTCGCCGCTGCCCATCTCCCGCGCCATGGCCCGGTAGGTCTCGTCGTCGTCCAGGTCGCCGTCCACGTAGCGGAGCAGCCCGAGCATCTTCCGGGCGGCCGGCGTGTTCGGGTCCATCCCGTTGAGTTTCAGCGACGCCTCGGCGTAGTTGCGGAACTGGTCGAGGCCCCAGCCGCTCTTGGCCACGCCGACGACGGGGACGTCGAGCACGCCGCGGTCCACCAGGCCGACCAGGGCGGGGAAGGTCTCCAGCTTGGCCAGGTCACCGGTCGCGCCGAAGATGACCAGGGCGTCCATCTGCTGTGCTGCCATCTCGTTGACCCTCCTGCTCATCGCATGCGGTCGGCGAGGTGGTCGCCGACCCGCAGCGCGTTGGCGATGGCCGTCAGGGACGGGTTCACCGCTCCGATGCTCGGGAAGAAGCTCGTGTCCACGACGTAGAGGTTGTCCAGGTCGTGCGCCTTGCAGGTGACGTCCAGGGCGGAGGACGCCGGGTCGGTGCCGAACCGCACCGTGCCCGCCTGGTGGGCGGTCGCGCCGATGGGCATGCCCTTGTGCAGGTAGATGCTGTGCGAGAGCAGGTGGTGCTCGTGCATCCCCAGCTTGCCGAGCATGCTCTGGAGCTTGTGGCGGAGCCGCTTCAGTCCGGCGGTGTTGTTCTTCTCGTCCAGGGCGAGGTGGACGTTGCCGTCGGCGTCCAGGGTGACCCGGTTGTCGGCGGCGGGGAGGTCCTCGCCGCAGAGCCAGAAGTCGACGGCGTGGTGCGCGAGGACCTCGAACGGCATGTCGGGGGTGACGGCGCCCGCCCAGCGCGGGGCCTCGCCGTGGATCTGCGCGGCGTCCGACTTGCCCAGCATCTGGATCCCGCCCATCGGGAACTCCCAGTCGTCCCCGGCGAGGTACCAGTCGTGGAGGGCCAGGGTCTTCTGGAAGGCCGTCGGGTTGGGCTCCTTGGAGACGGCCATCAGCGCCAGGTTGTTGTGCCGCATGTAGTGGCGGCCGACCACGCCGGAGCTGTTGGCCAGGCCCGCCGGGTGCTTGTCGTTGGCCGAGCGCAGCAGCAGCACGGCCGAGTTCACCGCTCCGCAGGCCACCACGACGATGTCGCCGGTGAAGGTCTCGGTGCTGCCGTCGCCGAGGTCGGCGACCACCCCGGTGACCGTCCGGCCGGTGGGGTCGGTCTCCAGGCGCCGCACGTCGGCGTGGGTGATCATCCGGACGTTGTCGTGCCGCAGCGCCGGGTCCACGCAGATGACCTGGGCGTCCGACTTGGCGCCGATCAGGCAGGGGAAGCCGTCGACCCGGTCGCAGCGGATGCAGGCGCTGTCGTGCGTGGCCTTCCCGGTGGCGTCCTGGGTGAGGTTCACGCCGATCGGCAGGTGGAACGGGTGCAGGCCCTGCTTCTCCAGGTCGTCGCTGAGTTGCTGGATCCGCGGCTCGTGCTCGACCGGGGGGTGGGCGTACTGGGCGCTCGCCGGGCCCTCGGTGGGGTCCTCGCCGTGCCGGCCGTGGACGAGGTAGAGGTGCTCGGCCTGGGTGTAGTAGGGCTCGAGGTCCTCGTAGCGGATGGGCCAGGCCGGGGAGACGCCGTCGTGGTGGCGCAGTTCGCCGAAGTCCTCGGGGCGCAGCCGGAACAGGGCGGCGCCGTAGAACTTGGTGTTGCCGCCGACGTAGTAGTTGACCTCCGGCGGGAAGGCGTTGCCGTCCTTGTCGTACCAGTACTCCGGCGCCCGGTACTTGCCCTTGACGAAGACGGCGGTCGAGTCCCAGTTGTCCCGTTCGCGCGGCAGGTAGCCGCCGCGTTCGAGGACGAGGATCCGTTTGCCGGTCGGGGCCAGCCGGTGGGCCAGGGTGCCGCCGCCCGCGCCGGTGCCGATGATGATGACGTCGTAGTGCTGGTTGTCAGCCACGGGGACTCCGTTTCCGGGCCGGTGCCGCCCTCGCGGGGCGGGCTGGCCGGCGTCCTGCGGTCCTCACCCGCTGCCCCGCCCGGGGGCGGCGGCCGGGCCGGGACCGTCTTCTCCGACGCTAGAGCGGGGATCGCGGGAGGGCGAGCGCAGACGGGCATCGGGGACCGGTCGGGCGGGGCCGCGGGCGAGGGCCTCGATGGCCGCCGCCAGCGTCCGGGCGGCGCTGCCGGCCGTGCTCACCCTGGTGCCGGGTTCGTCGGCGGCGAGGGGTTCGAGCGCGGCGTACTGGGAGTCGAGCAGGCCGGGCGGCATGAAGTGGTCGGTACGCGCGGCGATGCGGCGGGCGGCCACCTCGGGGTCGAGGTCCAGTTCGAGGAACCAGATCCGCGCGCCGGTCCGCCGGAACCGGTCGCGGTACGCCCGCTTGAGTGCCGAGCAGGTGACGACGCCGCTGCGGCCGGCGTCGGCCCACTGCCGGATGCGGTCGGTCAGCGCCGCCAGCCAGGGTTCGCGGTCCTCGTCCGTCAGCGGACGGCCGGCGGCCATCTTGTGGACGTTCTCCGGGCTGTGGAGTGCGTCGCCCTCCAGGAACGGCACGCCGAGACGGGCGGCCAGGGCGGATCCGAGCGTGCTCTTCCCCGAGGAGGAGACCCCCATGACGACGACCACGAGGGGCGCGGGTGCTGCTTCCATGCACGTCTCCCTGCCGGTCGGCGGGCACCGTGTGACACTGGTGCACGTCCACTGTCGTGTGCAGGCCCGGCTCCCGCAGGAGATGACATGCCCGGCGGCGTCGTGAGCGGTCCGCGCGTGCTGCTGCCCTGGGCGCCCGGCGAGGTGGGCGGGCTGCCCGGTGGCTGGACCGCCGCGGTCTGGGACGGCACGGGCGGTCCGCCGGGGGCGGACGTGCTCGGGTCGGTCGAGTTCTTCGTGATCCCGTACACCTTCACGGCGGCCGCCCGGCCGCTGCTGGCCCGGATGCCGCGCTTGCGGGTGCTGCAGTCGCTCAGCGCCGGTGTCGACGACCTGGCACCGCACGTGCCTGCGGGCGTGACGCTGTGCAACGCGCGCGGGGTGCACGACGCGAGCACGGCGGAGCTGGCGGTGACGCTGGTGCTGGCCTCGTTGCGCGGGATCCCCGGATTCGCGGTCGCCCAGCAGGCCGGGCGGTGGTCGGGCGGGTTCCGTCCCGCCCTGGCCGGCCGGACGGTCCTGATCGTCGGCCACGGATCGATCGGCACGGCGGTGGAGGCGCGGCTCGCGGCCTTCGAGTGCGAGGTCGTCCGGGTGGCGCGGACCGCCCGGGAGGGCCCGGGCGGTCCGGTGCACGCGTTCGGGGAGCTGCCGGGCCTGCTCGGTGCGGCGGACGTCGTGGTGCTGACCGTCCCGCTCGTGCCGGAGACCCGCGGGCTGGTCGATGCCGGATTCCTGTCCCGGATGAAGGACGGCGCCCTGCTGGTGAACGTGGCCCGCGGACCGGTGGTGGACACCGGTGCGCTGCTGCGCGAGCTGCGCAGCGGGCGGCTGGCTGCGGCGCTGGACGTCACCGATCCCGAACCGCTGCCGACCGGCCATCCGCTCTGGTCCGCACCGAACGTCCTGATCACTCCTCATGTCGGCGGGAACAGCTCGGCCTTCGAACCGCGCGCCCGGGAGCTGGTGCGCTCGCAGCTCGCGCGCTTCACGGCAGGGCTCGCGCCGGTGAACGTGGTGCCGGGCCCTGCCGGTGCGCCCGGGCGGTAGCCGGAGGGGTCAGAGCACCGCGATCGGGCTGACCGGGGAGCCCGTTCCGCCGACCAGCCGCAGGGGTGCGACCACGCAGAGGAACGACCAGCGGCCCTCCTCGGCGCAGAGCGGCAGCAGGTCCTCGAACTGCAGGTAGTCGAGCAGGTGGACGCCCAGTGCGTGGACGGCGAGCACGTGGACGGGGAAGCCGACTCCGTCGACCGGGCTGGGCGCGCAGTCGTTGTTGCTGTCGCTGCCCAGTACCGCGATCCGCCGCTCGGCCAGCAGTTCCACCGCGCTCGGATGCAGGCCGGCCCGGGCGGCGGCCGCGTCCCACGCCCCCATCTCCCGTCGCCGCCGCCGGTGGCCGACGCGGACGAGGAGCAGGTCGCCCTCGCCGAAGCGCACGCCCTGGGCCTCCTCGGCGGCCAGCAGCTCCTCGGCCGTCACGTGCTCCCCGGGCTCCAGCCAGGGCACCCCGCGCAGCCCGGGGATGTCCAGCAGCACCCCGCGGCCGACGATTCCCGCCCCGGCGAGGCCGACGGAGAGCGCCTCGGCACCGGTCGCGGTCAGCGTGGCCGCGGGGACGCCGCCGTACAGCGTGCCGTCGTAGACGACGTGGCACAGCGCGTCGAGGTGGCTGTCGGCGTCCCCGTGCACATTCATCTCGATCCGGTCCCGGGCGAACTCCAGCCCCTGCCCGCGCAGGTGCCCGGCGACCGCGCCGGTCATCGGGTGGTGGGCGGGCTCGGGATTGTCCGGCCTCGCGCGGGTCGCCACGGTTGCCGCCAGGCTCACGTGACGGCCCGTCCGCACCTCGCCCACGGCCGCCAGGACGTGCGCCGGGGTGATGCTCTCCAGGGCCCCGCGCGGGCGGGCACCGGTCGGGGCCGCGGCAGCGACGCGCCGGTACAGGTCGTCGAACGCGGCCCGGTCGAGCCGTGCCGCGCCCGGCTGCTGCGGCGGGTTCCGGTCCTGCTCCTCGTCCATGCTCCGCTCCCCTGCGGTCAGCGCCGGGTGGCGCGGTCCAGGGCGTCGTCGAGCGAGGACGCCGCCATGATGAGCGAGAGGTGGGTGAACGCCTGCGGGAAGTTGCCGAGTTGCTCGCCGGAGGGGCCGATCTCCTCGGCGAACAGACCCACGTGGTTGGCGTAGGTGAGCATCTTCTCGAAGGCGTAGCGGGCCTGCCGCAGCCGGCCGGCGCGGGCGAGCGCGTCGACGTACAGGAAGGTGCAGAGGCTGAAGGTGCCCTCCGAGCCGCGCAGGCCGTCGGGCGACGCGGCCGGGTCGTAGCGGTAGACGAGGCTGTCGGAGACGAGTTTGCGGTCCATCGCGTCCAGGGTGGACAGCCAGGCGGGGTCCTTTGGTCCGAGCAGGCCCACGCGCGGGATCAGCAGCAGCGAGGCGTCGAGGACGTCGCCGTCGTAGTGCTGGACGAGCGCCCGCTCCTTCTCGCTCCAGCCGCGCTCCATGATCTGCTTCAGCACGGCGTCGCGGGTGCTCCGCCAGCGGACGATGTCGGCGGGTCGGCTGAACTCCTCGGCCAGGCGCATGCCGCGGTCGAAGGCGACCCAGGTCATCACCCGGCTGAAGGTGAAGTCCTTGCGGCCGCCGCGGGTCTCCCAGATCCCTTCGTCGGGGCGGTCCCAGTTGTCCGCGAGCCAGTCGAGGGTCTTCGCCGCGGCCTGCCACCCCTCGTAGCCCGGCTGGACGCCGGACTTCCGGCCTTCGGCGAGGGCGTAGAGGGCTTCGCCGTAGATGTCGAGCTGCAGTTGGTCCATCGCGGCGTTGCCGGCGCGCACCGGGGCGGATCCGCGGTAGCCCTCGAAGTGTTCGAGGATCTCCTCGGTCAGCTGCGGGTCGCCGTCGATGCGGTACATGATCTGCAGGCGCTCGCCGGGGAGGTCGAGGCGCTCGCGCAGCCGTTCGTTCAGCCAGCCGGTGAAGGCCTCCGCCTCCTCGGTGAAGCCCAGGTCCAGCAGGGCGCGCACCGAGAGGGACGCGTCGCGCACCCAGGTGAAGCGGTAGTCCCAGTTGCGCTCGCCGCCGACCTGCTCCGGCAGGCCCATGGTGGGTGCGGCGACCAGGCCGCCGGTCGGGGCGTAGGTGAGCAGCTTGAGGGTGATCGCCGAGCGGTGGACGGCGTCCGGCCACCGGCCGCGGTAGTTCGACTGGCGGACCCAGGTCTGCCAGTGGTCGACGGCCTCCCACAGCTGCTCGGTGAGCCGGGCCTCGGTGGGCGGCGGCGGGGCCTCGCCGTCGGGGCCGCAGGAGGTCATGACGACGCCCGAGGTCTGGCCGGCGTCGAGCGTGACCGTGCCGCGGACGTCCCGGTCGGACCGGTGCAGCGGGAACAGCGCGCGCAGGTGCAGTGCCGCGCCGGGCGCGCGGAAGACGGCGTCCTGGCCGTCGACGGTCACCTGGTGGTCGGCCCGGCCGTAGTCGAAGCGCGGCCGGCAGTCGAGTTCGAACCGGACGGTGCCGCGGACGGCGCGGACCGCCCGGATCAGGGTGTGGCGGTCCGAGGCGCGCTTGCTGTTGTCGGGGAGCATCCAGTCGATGACCTCGCCGACGCCGTCCTCGGACATGAACCTGGTGACCAGGACTGCGCTGTCCGGGTAGTAGAGCTGACGGCAGGTCGGGGCGTGCTCCACCGGGGCCAGCCGGAAGTGGCCGCCGCGGTCGTGGTCCAGGAGGGCGGCGAAGATGCTGGGCGAGTCGAACCGCGGCGCGGCGAACCAGTCCACCACGCCCTTCGAGGAGATCAGCGCGGCGGTCTGCAGGTCTCCCACCAGTCCGTGGTCGGCGATGGGCGGGTAACGGTCCATGAGCTCTCCGAGGTCTCGGCTTCCTCGGCGCAGCGTAGCCGTTATGTCACGGATGTCCTGGTATGACGCGAGACTGTCGTGACGGTCCGGCCGACGCCACTGCCGCCTCCTGCGCCGTGCCGGGGTCCGGCGCCGGCCGGGGCCGGGGCGCCCGTATGCTCGCAGGCATGGGCGGTACACAGGCACGCGGTGGCGGGCGCGGACCAGGACGGCCGCGGGAGGAGCGGGTGACGGGCGCCGCCCTGAACGCGGTGATCGAGCTGGTCACCGAACAGGGCATCCGGGCGGTCACCATGGACGCCGTGGCCGCCCGGGCGGGCGTCAGCAAGCCGGCCATGTACCGGCGCTGGCCGTCCAAGCAGGCCCTGGTGATCGCGGCCGCCGAGAGCCGGATCGGGCCGCTCTCGGTGCCCGACCTCGGTGATCTGCGGGCCGAACTGCGCGAGGTGCTGACCACGCGTCTGGCCTCCTACCGGATGCCCGGCACGGACCGGCTGGTGGCCGAGCTGATCGGCGCCGCCGCCGCGGCGGAACCCGGCGAGCACGGCGCCTACGCGGCCTACACCGACCGGATCATGGCGGAGACCCGCATCATCCTGGAGCGGGGCATCGCCCGGGGCGAGGTCCGCCCGGAGATCGACATCCGCTCGGCCGCGACCCTGGTGGCGGCCCCGATGATCTACCGGCTGCTGGCGGAGCGCGAACTGCCGGACAGTCATCTCGTCGACGACCTCGTCGACTTCGTGGTGCGCGCGGTCAGCCGCACCTCCTGATCCGCGCATCCCCCGGCCGCCGGGGGGCGGACGCGCCCCTTGTTTCGCCAGGGTGCGTCACCGAATCTCCTCGTCCCAGCCTCTTGCCCTGTCGCGGGCGAATATCAATACTGCCGGTAACGAATTCCGCCGCGAACCGTGGAGGACCGCATGGGCACCGCCGTGAGCACCACCTCGCACCCGATCCTCGCCAAGCCGCTGTTCCACGCCGGCCGCCGCCGGCTGGAGCGGACGGCGCCCGACACTCCGCACGCCGACTTCCGCCTGCTGGAGATCACCCCGATGACCCCGCACATCGGCGCCGAGATCACCGGCGTCGACCTCGCCGACCCGATCGGCGAGGACCTCGCCGCCGAACTGCGCCGGGCCCTGGACGAGTGGAAGGTGATCTTCTTCCGGGACCAGCACCGCTTCGACGCCCGCGCCCACCTCGCCCTGGCCGGCGTGTGGGGGCCGCCCGAGCCGAACCCGTTCTTCCCCAAGGGCGACACCGCCGGGGTCTCCCGGCTCGCCAAGGACGCCACCGCCATCGGCCAGGAGAACATCTGGCACAGCGACCACTCCTTCATGGCCGCCCCGGCGATGGGCTCCGTCCTGCGGGCCGTGGAGGTCCCGGCCGCCGGCGGCGACACCATGTGGGCCGACATGGGCGCCGCGTACGACAACCTCGACGCCGGGTTGCGTGCCCGTATCGAGGGCCTGACCGCGGTGCACGACTGGGAGCCCACCTGGGGCTCGTTCATGACCCCCGAGCAGATCGCCGCCCTCAGGACGGTGCTGCCCCCGGTCGAGCACCCCGTCGTGGTGGACCACCCGCGCACCGGCCGCCCGACCCTGTACGTCAACGAGCCGTTCACCACCCGCATCGCCGGCCTGCCCGAGGCGGAGGGCCGCGAGCTGCTGCACCTGCTCGGCCTCCAGGCGCGGATCCCCGAGTTCCAGGTGCGCTTCCGCTGGCAGCCGGACTCGATCGCGATCTGGGACAACATCGCCACCCAGCACTACGCGATCAGCGACTACTACCCGCAGCGGCGCGTCATGGAGCGGATCGCCGTCGCCGGCGGCCCGCTCACCTGACCCGGGACGCCCCCACCCCCCTTGCCGGCCGCCACCCCCGCGGAGCCCCGATGACCGACACCGACGTCAGAACCACCGCCCTGCCGGCCACCGACCCCGGGCGCCGCGCCTGGACCGTGACCGGCCTGCTGGCGGTCTTCATGATGATCAATTTCGCCGACAAGTCCGTCCTCGGCCTCGCGGCGGACCCGATCCGCCGCGAGCTCGGCCTGTCGGCGACCGCCTTCGGGCTCGCGAACAGCGCCTTCTTCCTGCTGTTCTCGATCTCCGGCGCCGCCGTCGGCCTGCTCTCCGACCGGGTGCGGCCGCGCCGGCTGCTGCTGGCCATGGTGCTGCTCTGGTCGCTCGCCCAGGCGCCCATGGCCCTCGGCGGCGGTGCCGCCCTGCTGGTGGCCTCGCGGATCCTGCTGGGCGCCGCGGAGGGACCCGCCTTCCCCGTCGCCCAGCACACCGCCCTCTCCTGGTTCCCCGACCGGCGGCGCAACCTGCCGGGCGCGCTGGTGATGGCCGGAACCACCCTGGGCGTGGTGGTCGCCGCGCCCGGGCTGACCTGGGTCGTCCACCACCTGGGCTGGCGCTCCGCGTTCGGCGCCGTCGCCGTCGCGGGCATGCTGTGGGCCGTCGTCTGGACCCTCGCCGGACGGGAGAACGGCCTCACCGCCGACACCGACCGGCCGCACCGGGATCCGGCCCCGGACACGATCGGCGCGCCGCCCGCCGGCCCGTCCTACCGGCGGATCCTCGCCACCCGGACCTGGATCGGCAGCACGGCCGCCTACTTCGGCACCTACTGGATGACCGCACTGCTGCTGGTCTGGGTGCCGAGCTACCTCCACGACGGCCTCGGCTACTCCGACACCGCCACGGCGAATCTGGTGGCCGCCCTGTGGGCCGTCAACACGCTCGCCCTGCTGGGCCAGGCCTGGCTGACCGGCCGACTGCTGCGCCGGGGCGTCGCCAGCCGCTGGGCCCGGGCCCGCGTCGGCGGGGCCGTCCTGCTGGTCTCCGCACTGGCCTGCCTCGCCCTCCCCGCGGTGCCGCACTCCGCGGCCACCGTGCCGCTGCTGATCGCCGCGTTCGGCCTCGGCGGCACGATGGTGACCGTCGCGGTGACCACGGTCGCCGAAGTCGCACCCGAGCACCGCCGCGGCGGCGCCCTCGGCCTCATGAACGCCGTCGTCACCACCGCCGGCCTGGCCGCCCCCGTCCTGACCGGCCACCTGGTCGATCTGCACGGCGGCGCCGGCTACGGCCTCGCCGTCCGGATCGCCGGTCTCCTGCTGCTGCTCGGCGCGGCCGCCACGCTGCTCGTCGACCCCGCCCGGGACATCACCCGCCTCCGCTCCGCCTGAACCCGACCGCTCCCGCCACCACCACCCCACTTCGAGGAGCACCGTGCCCGACCCCACCGTTCCCGCCCCCGCCGGGACAGACCACCTCGACCACGCCCTCGCCGAACTGCGCGCCGGCGCCGGCTCCTGGGCCGCCGCCCCGGCGGACCTGCGGATCGGCATGCTGGAGCGGCTGCTGCCGAGGATCCGGGAGACCGCCGCCGCCATGGTCGCCGACGCCTGCCGGCACAAGGGCCACCGGCCCGACTCCCCATGGGCCTCCGAGGACTGGGCGGGCGGCCCCTGGGCCCTCGCCCAGCACACCGCCGCCCGCCTGCACGGCCTGCGGCGCCTCGCCGCGGGCCGCGACCCGCTGCCCGCCGACCGCGTCCACGAGACGGACGGCCGGACCTGGGTCGACGTCTTCCCCGCCACCGCCGCGGACCGCCTGCTCCTGGCCGGCTACCGGGCCCGCGTCCGTCTCCTCCCCGGCACGAGTGCCGAGCAGGCCCGCGAGCGCGCCGCCGCCCGCCACCGCCACGGCACCGCCCGACCGGGCATCGCCCTCGTCCTCGGCGCCGGCAACGTCGCCGCCCTCACCGCCACCGACATCCTGCACCAGCTGTACGCCGAGAACCGGGTGGTCATCGCCAAACTGAACCCGGTCAACGCCTACCTGCGGCCCCACTACGAGCGGATCTTCGCCGAGTTCGTCCGGAACGGCTGGCTGCGCCTGGTCGACGGCGGCCCCGCCGAGGGCGCCCTGCTCACCACCCACCCCGAGGTCGACGCCGTCCACATCACCGGCAGCGCCCGCACCCACGACGCCGTCGTCTGGGGCACCGACGACCGGGCCGAACAGCGCCGCCGCACCGGCATCCCGCTGGTCGACAAGCCCCTCACCAGCGAACTCGGCGGTGTCAGCCCGTTCCTCGTCGTCCCGGGCCCGTGGAGCGCCGCCGACTTCCGCCACCAGGCCGAGCACATCGTGACCGCCAAGATGAACAACTCCGGCCACAACTGCATCGCCGCCCAGGTCCTCCTGGTACCCCGTCAGTGGGACGGCGCCGAACGCCTGCTCGACGCCGTCCGCGCCGTCCTGCGCGACCTGCCGTTCCGCACCGACTACTACCCCGGCTCCGCCCAGCGGCTCGCGGCCGTCCGCAAGGCGCACCCCGGCGCCGAGATGTACGGCGACGGCTGTCGCCTCCTCGTCCCCGACGTCGCCGACCCCGCCGACCCTCTGCTCACCGAGGAGGTGTTCGCCAGCGCCCTCGGTGTCGTCCGCCTCCCCGGCGACACCCCGGCCGCCTTCCTCGACCAGGCCGTCCGCTTCGCCAACGACCGCCTCCCCGGCACGCTCGGCGCCACCGTGCTCGTGCACCCCCGCACCGAGCGCGACCACCCGGCGGCCGTGGCGGGCGCCGTGGACCGGTTGCGCTACGGCACGATCGCCGTGAACACCTGGTCGGGCGTGGGCTTCCTCCTCGGACACACCCCGTGGGGCGCGCACCCCGGACACACCCGGCAGGACATCGGCAGCGGCACCGGCTTCGTCAACAACACCTGGATGCTGGACGACGTCGAGAAGACCGTGCTCCGCGCCCCCTTCGCCCCCGCACCGCGCGGCCTGTTCACCGGCTCGCCCTCCCTGGCGCCGCGCCCGCCCCACTTCGTCACCCACCGCTCCGGACGCGCCACCCTGGAACGCCTGGCCCACTACACCGCCGCCCCCGCCGCCCGCCGGTTGCCCGGCCTGCTCGCGTCCGCCCTGCGCGGCTGACCGGGACCTCGCAGGGCGTGCCGTCAGAGGCGTACGGATGCCTGAGAGGTGCCCCCAGCGCCCCTGAACCGACCCTCCGAGCGCCCTTCGAAGACAACTCCTGCTCAGCGGCCGCGCCCGGGCCGTGTGAGGGAGGCGATCCGCGCCACCAGGACACCGGCCACCACCCAGGTGCTCCCCCACACGGCGGCCCCGGCGAGCACTCCGGTCGACGTGGCGGTGGCCCATCCGGCGACCACCGCGGCGGCCCCGCCGACCGCGAGCACCGCGAGCAGTTCGGCGAGCGTCCGCACGCTCCCCCACCAACGGGGGCCGACGCGGTGCCGGCCCAGCCTCCGGGCCAGCCGCCGGTCACGGGCGAGTTCGTCCTCGGCTTCGGCAAGCAGACGCAGTTCACGCGGAGTGAGCACGGGGCACCTCCCGACCGGCACGGAACCGCACACGTCGGCACCTGGTCCTCTACCCGCAGGCCGGCGCGGAATGCACCGAGCATCCGGGCAAACCGGGGACCGGCCGCGCCGGCCGGCGCCCCGCACGCATACAATCTTTGGACCCGAACGATTGGAGTGTGGGCCGGTGACCGCGGAGCGTTCCCTCACCGAGGCCGAGAAGCTGGCCGAGGCCAGGCTCGGCGGGATCGCGCTGCGGCGCGAGCAGATGGCCGTCGTGGCGAACATCTACCGGGCGGCGTCCGCGGTGCGCCAGCACCTGGAGAACTCGGTGCTGCGCGAGGCCGACCTGACCTGGACGGCCTTCGTCGTGCTCTGGGTGGTCTGGATCTGGGGCGAGTCGGAGACCCGGCACGTGGCCGAGGAGGCGGGGATCTCCAAGGGGACGCTGACCGGGGTGGCCCGCACCCTGGAGTCGCGCGGCCTGGTGGCCCGGGCGGACCACCCCACCGACGGCCGCCTGGTGCTGCTGGACCTCACGCCGGAGGGCCGTGCGCTGATGGAGCGGGTCTTCCCCGCCTTCAACGAGGAGGAGGCCTTCGTCACCGGGGCGCTCAGCGACGAGGAGTGCGCCAGTACCGCCGAGGGGCTGCGCCGGGTGGTGCTGCAGGTGCAGGAGCACGGCGAGGAGCGCCGGCGGTCGCTGCTGAACGGGCAGGCGCCCGCCCCGCGGCGGAGCGGGCGCCGGCCGAAGCAGGACTGACGGCAGGGCTGACCGCAGGGCTTCGGGCGGGTCAGCCGCGGGCGGCCCGGACATGGGCGTCGAAGAGGCGCTGCTGCACCGGGTCGTCGGCGGCCGTGTCCTCGGGATGCCACTGCACTCCGACGAACCAGCCCGCGCCGGGCGCGAGTTCGAGCGCCTCGACGGTGCCGTCGACGGCGGTGGCGGTCACCGCGAGCCCGCGCCCCGGGCGGTCGACCCGCTGGTGGTGGTAGCAGGAGGCCTCGGCCTTCTCGGCACCGGCGACCGCGGCCAGGACCGATCCCGGGCGCAGGGTGACGGGGTGGACGAGGTGGCGGTGTTCGCGCTCCGGGCCGCCCATGTCCTGGTGGAGCGTGCCGCCGAGGACGGTGTTGACCACCTGCAGGCCGCGGCAGATCGCCAGCAGCGGCATCCCCGCGCCGAGCGCGTACCGGGCGACGGCCAGGTCGAAGCCGTCCTGCCCGTCGTCCACGTCGTAGACGCTGTCGTGGGTGTGGCGGTGGCCGTAGCGCCGCGGGGCGATGTCGCCGCCGCCGGGGAGCAGTACGGCGTCGAAGGCGGCGAGCCGGTCGGCGACCTCGTCCGGGTCGGCCTCGCCCGCCGGGGCGTGGGGGTGGAGGCCCACCGGTTCGCCGCCGGCCCGCCAGACGGCTTCGGCCAGGGCGCGGGCGTTGACCTCGGCGGCGTACCGCAGGGCGGAGGTGGTGGCGGCGAAGCGGGCGGGGATCGCGACCAGGGGCCGCCGGTCCGGCCGGGCGGGTCGGCGGGCGGTGCTCACAGCTGGATCCAGGTGGTCTTGAGTTCGGTGTACTTGTCCAGGGCGTGGGCGGACTTGTCGCGGCCGTTGCCGGACTGCTTGACGCCGCCGAAGGGCACGGTGAGGTCGCCCTCCTCGTAGCAGTTGACCCAGACGGTGCCGGCGCGCAGGGCGCGGGAGACCCGGTGGGCGGTGGACAGGTCGGAGGTCCACAGGCCGGCGGCGAGGCCGTAGTCGGTGGCGTTGGCGAGGGCGACGGCTTCGTCCAGGTCGTCGAAGGCGAGGACGGAGAGCACCGGTCCGAAGATCTCCTCGCGGGCGAGCCGCATGGCCGGGTCGACCCGGTCGAAGACGGTCGGCCGGAGGTAGCTGCCGCGTCCCAGGTCGAGCCGGCTGCCGCCGGTGCGCAGCCGGGCGCCCTCGTCGACCCCGGTGGCGATGTGGTCGAGGACGCGGTCGAGGTGGGCGACGTCCTGCTCCACAGCGCGGAGAGCGAGAAGTACCGCGACCTGCCGTTCCGCTCCCCGGCCTCGCTGGAGGTCTTCGAGTACGGCCGCGAACTGGCCCGGCAGCGGCGCGGCGGCAACGGCACCGACCTGGTCTCCCGGCTGGTCAACGAGACCCCCCGGGACGGCGTCCCGCTCAGCGCGCAGGACTTCGACAACTACTTCCTGCTGCTCGTCGTCGCCGGGAACGAGACCACCCGGCACACCATCAGCCACTCGATGCTGGCGCTCATCCAGCACCCGGAGCAGCTCGCCCGGCTCCAGGAGGACCCCTCGCTGATCCCCGCCGCGGTCGAGGAGTTCCTGCGCTGGGCCTCCCCCGTCTACCACTTCCGCCGCACCGCCACCCGCGACGTGGAGCTCGGCGGCAAGCGGATCAGGGAGGGCGACAAGGTGGTCATGTGGTACGCCTCGGGCAACCGCGACGAGGAGGTCTTCGGCAACCCCTACGACTTCGACGTCACCCGCACCGACAACGACCACATCACCTTCGGCAAGGGCAGCCCGCACCTGTGTCTCGGCAACCTGCTGGCCCGTACCGAGATCCGCATCATGTTCGAGGAGCTGATCCCGCGACTCTCCTCGATCCGCCTCGCCGGGGACGTCCCGCGCGTGCGGTCCAACTTCGTCAACGGCATCAAGAAGCTCCCCGTGGAGGTCACCCTGGCCTGACCGGCGCGGCAGCACCACCGGACCGGGGATCCGCCCGCCCGCCCCCCCCGCCGGATCGTCAGCTACGGCACCCCGAGCTACGCCACGCCGTGTCAGGTTACGCTCCGTCGCCGGGCCGCGGAGTCCGCGGGCAGGAAGGCGGCGAACTCCAGCGGGTCGTCGTCCGGGTCGAGGCCCGGGAACCCCTCCCCCAGATCCCGTCCGCGCAGCCACGCCACCAGGGTGTCGACCAGCCCGCCGGCCAACCGGGGCCCCTGCGGGGCGTGCCGGGGTCGGACGATCAGCGGCCACGCGTCGGGCTCGCCCTCGGTGAGCCAGCCCAGCGTGTCGGCGTCGATCGTGCTGCCGAACGGCAGGAAGCCGCCGGGTTCGGCCCGTTGCCTCGCGCACACCCGGCACCGGGCCGACGGGGCGGTCCCGGTCCGGCTGCTACGGCGCGGGGTTCGGCCCGTCCGCGGGCGAGGTGGGCCCGGATGCCGGAGCGGGGGGCGCCGGAGGCAGGTAGGTCGGGGCGAACGGCCCGGTGGCGCCCGGCCCCGGCCGGGGCGCGCGGGTGGCGATCCCGACGACCGTCACCGCGACGGCCACGGCGAGCGCGAAGTACGGCTGCAGCATGATGAACATCGCGTCGAACGGCAGGTCGAAGACGTTGTGCAGCCGCAGGGTGGTCAGCTGGGCGAAGAGCTGCTGTCCGGAGGCGGAGAGGGTCGTCACGAGGAGGAGCACCGCCGCGGCGGGCCGCACCCAGGACACCCCCCGGAACGCCAGCACGGCGAGCACCGCGGTCGAGGCCAACGTCACGGCGAGCGGCGTGAAGTAGGCGGCGACGGCCAGTGCCGGCAGGTCGGCCTGCCGGCGGGCCATCCCGATGAGGTAGCCGTAGTTGCCCTGCATGATGCTGACGACCACGGCGATCGCGAAGATCCCCAGGTACACCAGCAGCAGCACTCCGATCGCGGTCAGTCCGCGCCCGGGTTCCCTCCCCGGACCGTGTCCCGGCAGCGTGTTCCCGCCGTACGCCATGAGCCCCACCCCTCGTCGTGTTCCTGGCGAGAGGTTAGCGCCAGGGGGCGACGGTCCGGGGCGGATTTCGGGCCCCGGGACGTACGCACGTTCGATGCGGGGCGCGGCGGGAGCCGGCTCGGACTCATCCGCGACGTCCACGACATCCCATCCACCCGAATTCAGTTCGGAGACGAACCACCGCCGTGTCTCAACGTATTCGTCCGACTACCGATGGTAGCTTCCAGCTGCCGCCCGCTCGGGACGGCACTCTCGAACCACCATGCGAAGGAGTGACTCATGACCCAGCTCAGCGCGACCGCCGCAGAGACCAAGAGGGCGATGGCCAGCGAGGCCGCCGCCACCAAGACCTGGCGCCACGTCATCCAGCCGGACGCGGACGCGGCAGCCAACTACCTCAACCTCCCGCCCGCCCAGGGGCCGGGCGAGGCGATCATGGCCACCCGGACCGACGGACAGGTCGACCTCCTCGCCCTGTTCTAGGAGCAAGGCGTCGAACGACTGCCGGTCCCGCGGCGCGTCCCTCGCACCGCGGGACCGGCGGCACCGACCTCCGTCCCGCCACCCCCGGAGACCCCATGAGCACCCGTACGGACCGCCCCGTCCCCGACTACATCGCCAAGGCCGCGGCACCCGTCCGCGACCACCTGGCCGCCGCCACGACCCTGGCGTCGTTCCTGCAGACCGCCGGCACCCTCACCCTCGACGAGCGCCGCGTCATCGTCGACCAGGCGCTCGTCCTGCTCGAACAGAACTACGTGCACCTGCCGCTGAAGGCCGCCATGTACGCCGTGAACCCGGTGCAGCGGCTGCGGCTGCTCGCCCGGCGCCTGGAACGGCAGACCGACGCCGACATGCCGCCCGAGTGGACCTTCCACGCCGAGGTCTCGGAGATCTTCCTCTCCGTCCGCGACCTGCACACCAACTACCTGCTGCCCGCCCCCTTCAACGGCAAGATCGCGTTCCTGCCGTTCCTCGTCGAGAGCTTCACCGAGCAGGGCGACGGCACGGCCGCCGAGCGCTTCCTCGTCACCCGGGTCGCCCAGGGCTTCGCCCCGCCCGGGTTCGGGCCCGGCACCGAGATCACCCACTGGAGCGGCATCCCGATCTCCACCGCCGTCGACCTGCACGCCGCCCGGTTCGCCGGCAGCAACGTCGAGGCCCGCCGCACCCGCGGCGTCCAGTCGCTGACCCTGCGTCCGCTGCGCATCCACCTGCCCCCGTTCGAGGAGTGGGTGACCGTCAGCTACCTCGACGCCGACGGCACCGCGCGCGAGCTCCGCGAGGACTGGCAGGTCGTCGACAACCTGCCGCCGCTCGTCGGCACCGGCACGCTGGGCACCGCCGGCGCCTCCCAGGGCATCGACCTGGAGACGGACGAGGTCGGCCGTGCGAAGGTGCTGCTCTTCGCACCCAGGGTGGTCGCCCAGCAGCGGGCGGTCGAGGCCGGCGAGCCCGCACCCGGCCTGGAGGCCGGTGAGATCGCCACCACCATGCCCAAGGTCTTCAAGGCGCGCGAGGTCACCACCGCCTCCGGCACCTTCGGCCACCTGCGGATCTTCACCTTCGCCGTGGACGACCCGGTCGCCTTCGTGGAGGAGTTCGTCCGTCTGGTCGGCCTCCTGCCGGACCGCGGCCTGGTGCTGGACGTCCGGGACAACGGCGGCGGCCACATCTTCGCCGCCGAGTTCACCCTGCAGACGCTCACCCCGCGCCGGATCACCCCGGAGCCCACCCAGTTCATCAGCACCCCGCTCAACCTGCGGATCTGCCGCCGCCACCAGAACGACCCGGACATCGACCTCGGCGCCTGGGTGCCGTCCATGGAACAGGCCGTCGAGATCGGCGCCGCCTTCTCCCGGGCGTTCCCGATCACCCCCGAGGACGGCGCCAACGCCGTCGGGCAGCGCTACTCCGGGCCCGTCGTCCTGGTCACCAACGCCCGCTGCTACTCGGCGACCGACATCTTCACCGCGGGCTTCCAGGACCACCGGATCGGCACCGTCCTCGGCGTCGACCGCAACACCGGTGCCGGCGGGGCCAACGTGTGGACGCACGACCTGCTCTCCGCCCTCCTCGCCGACGACCCCGCGACGCCGTACCGGCCGCTGCCCGCGGAGGCGAGCATGCGCGTCGCCATCCGCCGCACCCTGCGCGTCGGCGCCCAGTCCGGCACCCCGGTGGAGGACCTCGGCGTCACCCCCGACGAACTCCACCGGATGACCCGGCGCGACCTCCTGGAGGGCAACGCCGACCTGATGGAGCGCGCCGGACAGCTCCTCAAGGCGATGACCCCGCACGCCGTGGCCATCACCGACACCGCCACGACCGGCGGCGCCCTGCGCCTCAAGGTCAAGACCACCAACATCGACCGGCTGGACGTCTACATCGACCAGCGTCCCAAGGCCTCCCTCGACCTGCTCGACGGGCACGCGGACGTCACCGTGCCGGACGCGGCCGCCGCGAACTCCGCCCGCGTCGAGGGCTACGTGGACGGCGAACTCGTCGCCAGCCGCACCGAGCAGCTCCACTGACGGCCCCGGCCCCGACCTCCCGGACCCCGGCGGATCCACCCGCCGGGGTCCGGGCGCGCCCCGCTCACAGGGCGGTGCCGGTCTCCGCGGCGAGTGCGGCGAGCAGGCGGTCCTGGAAGGCCTCGTCGTGGACGGCGGGGTGGGGTGGCCTGAGTTCGCCGTGGTACCAGTAGCCGCCGGTGGTCAGGGCCCCGGGTTCGTCGCCGGTGGCGAGCCACTCCTGGGTCCGGTGCCCGAGTTCGAGGTCGTCCGGTGCTCCGGGGCCGCCCATCCTGGTCGGCACCCATCCGGGGTCGACGGCGTTGCTCGGCACACCGGGGCGCAGCCGGGCCACCGCGGCCGCGAGGGTGGTGACGAACAGCTTGCTGTCGGCGTAGGAGCCGGCGCTCCGGCCGCGCCAGTCGACCCCCTCCGGCGTGGGGTGCCCGCCGAAGTGCGAGCCGCTGCTCAGGTAGACCAGTCGGCGCGGTGTCGGCAGCAGGGCCGTGAGCAGGTACGGGGCGACGACGTTGACCGGCATGACGGCGGGGCCGCGCCACACCCCGGCGTTGTGGACGACCGCGTCGAGCGGGTCGGCGTCGTTCAGCTCGGCGGCGATCCGCCGGACGGCGTCACGGTCCGTGAAGTCGCCGGTGACGGCGTCCGCTCCCCGGTCGAGCAGGGGTCGCAGGGCGGTCGCCCGCTCGGGGTTCCGGGCGTGCAGCACGACCCGGTGGCCGGCGGACAGCAGCGTCTCCGCGGTGGCCCGGCCCAGGCCGTCCGTGGAACCGGTCACCAGGATGCGGCTCACCGGGTCACCTCCCTGTACTCGCCCCGCTGTCGTCTCCTGCTCGGTCCGTCTCCATTCTGCGCGCGTGTTCCCCGGTGGGCGGCGAGCGACCGAAGTCGACCGTCCGGTGTCTCCGGGTGGTGACCGCACTCCCGCCATGACCCGTTGTCACCGGCACCCGTCGGCGGGGCGCTCCGCTGCGTGACCGGGGCCGCCCCAGGGCCCGTGCTTGATCCACATGCCTGCACCGTTCGTGTGGCGTTACGTTGGAACTTGACCCCCCGCCGACAACCCCCCGCCGGTTCGCGGCCTTTGTGGAGCGTCGCGAGAGCCCCGGGGACGCACGACGCCCACGTGTTCCGGCCGGACCGGACGCCACGACTGCCGCTCGGTGGGCGGGTTCCGGCCGCAGGCCGGGGTGTGGTCCGACACATCCGCCGCCGCCCACCGTCTTGGAGGACGATCATGGGTGACTTCGCCGTGAACACATCCGTCGCCGGGGTCCAGTCGCAGCCGTGCGCCGACGCGCTGATCGGCAGCGAGCTGTTCACCGCCGTCTGGGCGGACAGCGCGGACGCCGGCATCAAGGGCCGGCACGTCAACACGGGCGGAACGCCGCTCGGGGCCGAGTTCCTCGTCAGCGACACGCCGCCCGGCAACAACACCGACCGGCAGCGGCCCTTCGTGGACTCCATCGGCGGGACCACCTTCGCCGCCTGGATCGAGCAGCCGTTCAACCTGCCCCCGCCGACTCCGCACGTGGTCCTGCGGCGCTTCTCCGGCACGCAGCCGGGCGGGCCGCCGGTGCAGGTCAGCACCGACTCCATCGATCCCTCGTGTCCGCCGACGGTCACCCGGATGATCGACGGCGGCTGCCTGGTCACCTGGACGGGCGGCAGCCCCCAGCAGCGCGTCCGCGCCCAGCGGTTCGGCCCCGACGGGCAGAAGCAGGGCGCGGAGATCGCCGTCAACACCAGCGAGGCCTTCCACACCGATGCGACCGCGACGCTGCTGAGCGACGGGGACGTCGTGGTCGCCTGGACCGACGGTGCGGCGGTGGGCGGCGGCGGGTTGACGTACCGGGTCTTCGACGCCGAAGGCACACCCCTGACGGGCGAGATCCGCCCCGGCATCACCGGCTTCGGACGACTGGGCCGGAGCGTGCTGACGGCCCTCGACGACGGACGGTTCGTCGCGGCGCACGTCAAGGCGACCGTGCCGAGCGACCTCGGTGTCCTGCAGACCACCGCGGTGGCCGGCATCATCGACCCGGGCGGCGACGGAGAGGTCTTCGCCAGCGCCTCGGCGGGTTCACCGAAGCACTTCCACCGGACCTCGCCCGCGCTGACGGCGCTGCCGGGCGGGCGCTTCGTCCTCGCCTGGGTGGAGAAGAGCGCGGACACCAACGACACCGTGCCGACCGTGACGGCGCAGCTCTGCTCGGACAGCGCGCTCGAGATCGGTCCGCAGGTCCGGGCCAGCACGGGTGCCGCGGTCAACCGGTTCGACCTGAGCGCGGCCGCGGTCTTCGGCAACGGCTCTCCGCAGCGGGTCTTCCTGTCCTGGACGAACACGGGGGCCGACGGGGACGCCTCCGTCCGCGGCTGCGTCCTCACCGCCGACGACGGCGGGCTGTCCTGACGGCCGGTCGTGGACGCCTCTGAGGGAAGGCCCCGATGAACCAGGTCATCCGGCATCCGGCGGGGAGGTTCCGAGCGCCGAGCGAGCCGCGCTTCGTTCGGGGCAGGCGCGTCCTGTCCTGGCTGCGGTTCCGGGTGTTCAGACGGTGGCGGATGCGGCGCGTCCGCAAGGAGAGCCGGCAGCGGGTGGCCATTCCCCAGAAGTGGCGCGGGAGGTGGACGCCCGGGAACTACGTGAAGGCCCTGTCGTGGATCGGCACGTTACTGCTCCTGGGCTGGCTGGCGCTGGCCCTGAACGTGATCGTCGGCGGAAGTCCCGGGTTCGTGGAGAACACCTGCCGCCGGACCAGCCAGTCCTGCAGCGTGGTCATCAGCTTCACCACGCCGTTCCTGGTGCTCTCCCTGAGCACCGCCGTCTTCCTCGGCGTACGCCGCTGGAAGACCATCCGGCCGATCGGCCGGACCGCTCGGAAGAACCCGCAGCAGCTGGTGCCCACGGCCGGCACGATCGTCGACGAGGTCGTCGGCCGGCAGGAGCTGTGCTCGGTCATCGCCCAGGCGCTGCGGGACCGGCGCCGGCGCCGGCCGTACGTGCTGGTGGGCGGCGTCGGCAGCGGGAAGACGGCCGTGCTGGTGCAGCTGACCCAGGTGCTGGCGGAGAACGGCGCCGTGCCCGTCCCCATCCACCTGCGGCGCATCGACCTCGACGGCGCCGACCTGAACTTCGGCGAACTGGCCAAGCGGCGGTTCTGCGACGAGGTGGACCCGGGGGTCATCTCCCGGGCCCAGGCCGAACGGGTGTGGCGGCAGCTCTGCATGGACGACAAGGCCGTGGTCATCGCGGACGGGCTGGAGGAGGCGTTCTGCGAGGACGAGGAACAGGCGAACCGGGACAGCCTGATCCGCCGCGCGATCGGCCGCGCCCAGAAGCAGAAGCTCCCCCTGGTGATCGCCTCGCGCCCGCACCCCGCCCTCGAAGGCACCCAGGCCGCCGTCATCGACCTCGAACCGCTCAGCGAGGAGGCCGCACTCGGCTACCTCGCGCACCGGAAACCCGGTGTCGACAACCGCAGGCTGGACTGGATCGTCGAGACGGCCGCGGTCGCCGAGTCCCCGCTCTACCTCCAGATCGCCCGCCAGCTCCGGGAGCACCAGCTCATGGAGCACTTCGAGAACAGCAAGGAGTGGGACCACGTCAACACCCGCGGCGGCGACCGGACCTGCATCCGGCTCAGCCTCCTGGACTCCTGGATGAGGGCACTCGTCCAGGGCCACCTCCAGGCCCGCTTCGACATCTCCTCCGAGCAGCGCAGGCGGACGGTGGCCGTGATGTCGGCGCTGGCCTGCATCGGACTGCTCAACGACCGGCTGGAGGTCAGGTTCGACGAACTCATCGGCTGGACCGGCCACGGCGGCGACCACCCGAAGGAGGCGGAGGTCCCCTACCGGGCGGTCCTGCGGGCGCTGCGCCAAAGCGTCGAGGGCCTGCCCAGGAACGACGAGGACGCCTGCTGGCGCACCGCCCTGTCGCGCTACGCGGCACGCGGTGAACAACTCGGGCTGGTGGAGGCCCAGAGCTTCAAGGTGCGGTTCCCGCACAGCATCCTGCAGTCCTACCTGGGGGCCTCCTTCCTCGACGTCGTCCAGCGGGACGACGCCGGACTCCTCGACAGGGCGCTCGAGGAACCCGGCCGCGAGCTCCTCATCGCCCTGGTCCTGCGCTCCCGCCGCAAGGGCGAGACCCTGAAGCGCGCCACGGTCGACCTGCTGCTCGAAGCGGCCCGCGAACGCCGGGACGACAAGGCCCTCGACCTGTTCGCCGCGGCACTGGAGATCGACACCTGCCAGGCCGACGACTCGGCCCACGCCCTCCTCGCCAGGACGATCCTGCAGCGGTGGCCGGAGATCGTCGACGGCGATCCGAGAACCGTCGACGAGGCGAAACTGCGGCTGGTGCACGCCTTCGGCGAGGTGGCGCGGCGGCTCGACCGCTCGAACCGGGACGACCCCGAGAAGTGGCCCAAGCCGGCCTACGGCGACCTGATGAGGGTCACCTGGGTCGAGCCCAGCTATCCCGTCCGGCTGGCCATCGCCCAGGAGATCGGCGCGGGCGGCGACAACGCCTTCGACGCGCTGCGCAGGCTCTTCCCGTGGCCGAAGCGGAGGAAGGACAGCGCGGTCGAGGTCTACGACCCCTGGGAGCAGTACAAGACGGCCATGGAGCTCCAGAAGCACCGGGAGAGTGCGGAACGCGAGCGGAGGATCGGCCCTCCCGACCCCGCGGACGGCACCGAGCGGGGACCGCGGACCGGGGAGCAGATCTGGCGCGAGTTCGTCACCCGGGCGTGGCTGGTCCCGATGATCGTGGGCTCGGTGAGCAACGACCGGTGCGAGCAGGCCCGGGAGCGCATGGGCCTGTGGCTGCAGCACCTCGCGCCCAACCCCGCGACGGGCCGCGCCGACCTGCCCATCTCCCTGGAGATCGCCCTCGCCCAGGGCTTCAAGGCCGCGGCGAACCGCCGCAGCCGGCATCCCGCCACCTCCGACGAGGCCCGCGAGTACCTGATCGAGCAGGCGGAGCACATGCTGACGCACGCCCGCTACTGGTACTCCCAGGTCACCCTCGTCCACGCGCTGTGCCTGTGGGAGCTGCCGGACAGCACCGACGAGGTGGTGGAGGGCGGCGAGAACGGCCGGCGGTCCGGCTCCGACCCGTTGCAGGCCGTGGAGCGCTGGCTCGCCATGGCGGGCAGCGAGCAGGCCCCCGGCGACCGGCCCGCGGACGAGCTGTCGGTGCGGGGCGGGAACCGGCTGCACCCCTTCGTCGCCGAGGCCGGGGACCTCGCGGCGCTCGCCCTGGAGACCCGGCGTCCCGAGCGGTTCATCTGGATCGACGAGAAGGGGACGATGGCCAACATCGGCTCGCAGCCGGCCGACCCCACGGTCTACCGCAAGCACAACCTCTGGATCCCGCCGTCGGTCGGGTGGAGCACCCTGCATCCGCGCGCCCAGCAGCTCCTCGCCGACATCCTGCTGCTGCTCAACCTCACCGAACGCGACGGTCAGCTGGTCGACAGCCGGCTGGAGCGCACCAACCGCACCACCCTCCCGCCCTGCCTGACGAAGGACCGCACGGCGCTCCGTCCCGAGCGCACGGTCGGCATGGCCGGGACGGCCGAACCCGGGACGAGCTGCCTGCGCAGCTGCCAGTTCGAGCTGTGCCCGTACCCCGCGAAGGGGGCGCAGCCGGACGGCGAGCTGCGCGAGCCGTTCTGCCGGCAGCAGCAGGCCCTGCTGAGGCGGCGCACCGCCCGGCGGAGGAAGGCGGGCTGGCAGGGCATGACCGACCGTGAGCTCGGCCGGTTCTGGACGGCGATGGCGGAACGCACCCGGACGCCCTCGGCCGTCGAGGAACCGTAGGACCTCGCCGCGCACGGGTCTGCTCCAGGTGGAGCCCGTGAGTGGTGGACCCGTCCGCGTCACCACAGGCTGTCAGTGCCCGCCCGAAAACCGCGGCGGGCACCTCCACGCGGCGTTCCCCGTGGGGGCGGACGGGACGTCAGAGAGACGGCAGCACATGGTGAAGCAGGGCAGCGCACGGGGGTGTCCGCCACCCGTTCGCGGGACCGGCGGGTCGGTACGGAGGTGGGCGCAGCGCCGGTACGCGCGGGGACGCGCGCGGGGTGTTCCCCCGGGGGTGGCGCTGGTCGCGGGTGTGCTGGCCCTCGTGGGCGCGGCGGGTCCGGTGCCGGGCGGCGCCGTGCCGTCACCCGTTCGTGAGGGCGTGTCAGCGCCTTCGGTGCGGTTCGTGCCCGGTGCCTGCCCGGAGACGGCGGATCCGGTGCCCGGGCGGTGCGGGTTCCTGGAGGTGCCCGAGAGCCGCGAGCGGCGCGGGCCCGGCGGGCGGCGCGGGCGGACGATCCGCTTGGCCGTGGCGATCGTCCCGGCCGTGTCGGCGGCGAAGGCGGCCGACCCGGTGGTGTTCATGGAGGGGGGTCCCGGCGGCGACGCGTTCGGGAGCATCCCCTTCCTGATCGGTGCCGGCGTGAACCGTGACCACGATCTGATCGTCATGGCGCAGCGGGGGACGCTCCACTCGCAGCCGAGCCTCGCCTGTCCGGAGATCGACCGGTTCTCCGCGGCCGCGGTGGGGTCGGTCTACGACGCGCCGTCGACCGGGCGGCGGCTGGTGCGCGCGGCGACGGAGTGCCGGGACCGTCTGACGGCCTCCGGCGTCGAGCTGAGCGCGTACAACACCACCGAGAACGCCGCGGACTTCGCCGACCTGCGGGCGGCGCTGGGCATCGGGCGGTGGAACGTCTACGGGTACTCCTACGGCACCGAACTGGCCCTGACCTACCTGCGCCTGCACCCCGAAGGGGTCCGCTCGGTGGCGATCGACTCGGTCGTGCCCCCGCAGGTCGTGAGCCTGCCGTGGACCTGGGACAGCGCACGGGAGGGGATCGGCGCGATCTTCGCGGCGTGCGCGGCCCAGCCGCTCTGCGCGAACCGCTACCCGAACCTGTCGCGCACGCTGACGGAGCAGGTGCGGCGGCTGGAGGCGCACCCGCTGAGGTTGACGGCGCGGCCGCCGGCGGGGGGTGACCCGGTGAGGGTCGTCCTCGACGGCGGCGCGCTGGTGAACCTGCTGGTCGCCAACGCCGTCAAGGCGGTCGACGTGCCGGCGGCGCTGGACGAACTCGCCCACGGGAACCCGGAGCGCTTCGCCCGTGCCCAGGCCGCCGGCGCGACGCCCGTCGTCGGTGAGGTCGCCCACGGCCTGACGCAGTCGGTGGCCTGCAGCGAATGGGTTCCGGGCCACTCGGAGTCCGACCTGCTGCAGGCGGGCCGCCGGGCCTTCCCCGGATGGCCGGACACGGTCCTGGCCCAGGCCCCGCAGCTGCCCTTCGAGCACGACGTCTGCCGTGCCTGGAACGTCCCGGACCGCACCGCGGTCCAGCGGGTGGCCACCCGCAGCGACGTACCGACACTCCTCGTCTCCGGGACCTTCGACGCGAAGACCGGGGCGAGCTGGGGCGCGTACACCGCCCGGACGCTGTCCCGTTCGACCACCGTGCTGATTCCCGGGATCGGCCACTGGGTGGTTCCCCAGTCGCCCTGCGCGGCCGACGTCCTGACCTCCTTCCTGGCCCGCCCGACCGCGCCCGACACGTCCTGCGTGGCGGGGCTGGCGCCCGCGCCGTTCACCATCACCCCCGAGCCGGAGACCACATGATGCCCGTCTGCCCATCCCACCGCCGGCGCGCCGTGCGACGGCTGCGGACCGCACTGGCCGGGGCCACCGCCGGCGTTCTCCTCGCCGGCCTCGCCGCGCTGCCCGCCCGCGCCGACGCCGGCACCGAGGAACCGTTGGGCACGGCCGCCCGGACAGCGGGCCACGCCCGGTTCGAGCCGGGCCCCTGCCCGAGGACGGCGGACCCGACCCCGGCCCTGGAGACGGCCCACTGCGGAACGCTCACCGTGCCCGAGAACCGTTCCCGGCCCCGGGGGCGGAAGATCACCCTTGCGGTCGCGATCGTGCCGGCCGTGCAGAAGCGGGCACCCGACCCGATCGTGTGGCTCGCCGGCGGTCCCGGCGACGACGCGAACTCGGAGATCCAGCTGGCGCTCAACGGCGACCTGAACCGCGACCGGGACGTCGTCTTCATGTCCCAGCGCGGCACCTACTCGGCCGACCCTGCGCTCACCTGCCCGAACATCGACCAGTTCAACGCGGACGCCCTCGGCCTCGTCTACGGCGCGCCGTCCACCGGACGCCTGCACGTCGCGGCGACCCGGGCCTGCCGCGACCGACTGGTGGGTCTCGGGGCCGACCCGGGCGCCTACAACAGCACCGAGAGCGCCGCCGACTACGCCGACCTGCGCGTCGCGCTGGGCATCCGGCGGTGGAACGTCTTCGGCATCTCCTACGGCACCGACCTGGCCCTCCTCTACATGCGCCTGCACCCGGAGGGCATCCGGTCGGTCGGCATCGACGGCGTCCTGCCGCCGTCCCTCGCCAGCGGAGCCGTCACCTGGAAGGCCGCACGCGAGGGCCTCGACGGCATCTTCGACGCCTGCGCGCAGCAGCCCGCCTGCAACGACCGCTACCCGCACCTGAAGGCCACCTTCGAACGCCTCGTCCGCCAGCTGGAGGCCCGGCCGGTCACCACCACCGTCACGGTCCCGGGTCACCCGGAGCCGGTGGAGGTCGTGCTGGACGGCGGCACCCTGGTCAACTGGCTGACCTTCGCCAGCCACCTGGCCGCCGGAGTGCCCCGCTCCCTCGACGAGCTGGCCCACGGCAACCCGCAGCGGATCGCCGAGCAGTTGGCGGGCGGCAAGCTCAGCCCCCAGGCCATCGGCAGGCTGTCGCACGGGCTCGCCTACGGCGTCTTCTGCAGCGAGTGGACACCGTTCGAGAGCGAGGCCGACGTCCTCCGGGCCGGACGGCGCGCCTTCCCGTCGTTCCCCGAGTCCGTGCTGGCCAACGCACCGGGGCTGGCCTGGCTGCACGCGGACTGCCGCGCCTGGGACGTCCCTGCCGCCCCGCGTTCCGTCCGGGCGGTGACGCGCAGCGGCATCCCGACCCTCGTCCTGTCCGGCGGTTTCGACTCCCAGACCGCGCCGAGCAGCGGGCCGTACGCCGCCCGCACGCTCAGCCGCGCCACCGAGGTCACCGTCCCGTACGTCGCCCACGTGGTCTTCGCCGACTCGCCCTGCGCCCAGTCGATCACCACGTCCTTCTTCGACACCCCGACCGCCCCGGACACCGGATGCCTCGCCGGTCTCCAGCCGCCCGCCTTCGAGATCGCGCCGTAGGGCGGATCTACCCCAAGAGGCGCGTGGGGAGCACCTCCCCCTGCCTTCGGGCCGGGAGGTGCCCCCCACACGCCCCTATGCGTGGTGCATCCCGGCCGTGCGTCAGACGTCCAGCCGGACGGGTTGCCAGCGGTAGGCGGCGTCCTCCTGCCAGCACTGCAGTTCGTCCTCCACGACCGCGGCCAGGCACAGCCGCCAGTCGTCGCCGACCGACAGGGCGACCCGGGTGGCCGGCCGCAGTGTGGGCCGCCACCAGCGGGGCCGTCGTGCCCCGCCGGAGGCGGGCAGGCGCAGCCGGACGCCGCCGGTGCCGGCGAGCGCGATCGTCGGGCCGCCGCGGTGGCCGGCCATCGCCACGCCGAGGGCGGGTTCGGACTCGCCGATCTCGACCGGCGCGCCGCCGCCGAGCGGGTACAGCCGGGCCGTGCCGTCGGGGCCGAGGATCACGGCCTGCGGCCCGGCGGAGGACCTGGCCAGTGCGGCGCCGCGGGCCCGGGCCGGTGCGGAGATCCGCTCGGCCCGGGTGCCGGAGCCCACCTGCCAGCACAGCACCCGGTCCTGGTGCTCGACCAGGACGGACCACGTTCCGACGCGTTCCTCGGTGGCCGCGAGGACCCGGTCGGCCGGGCAGCCGGGCATCTCCTGCCCGGTGACGGTGGCCCCGGGCGACCAGCGGAAGGACTGCAGGACGCCGGCGCGGGCCGTCCAGACGACCAGCTCGCCGGCGGAGTTGACCGCGCCGGCCGCGCCGGCGACGCCGCGCGCCACCTCCCACCAGCCGGAGCGGTTGCCCACCCAGAGCGCTCCCGCGCCGTCCTCGGCGAAGACGGCGAGTTCCGCCGCCCGGCCGGACCGTCCGGCCACGATCTCCCGGAGCGTCGGCGGGCCCTGGTTGGTGCGGGTGGCCGGGAGCTCCGGCGGGGAGAGGCCGGGGCCGGTGTAGCCGACGCCGTCCGATCCGCCGGAGACCACCAGCGGCCGGCCCGCGGTGTCGGGCAGCACGGCCAGGCAGGAGGTGCGCGGCAGCGGCCGGTGTGCGCGCAGCAGTTCGCGTCCGCGGGCGGCCCAGGGGCCGAGCGGGGCGGGGCGGCGGTCCGGGTCGTGGTGCAGCGGTTCGGCGACCCAGTCGGCGAGCTCGCCGCTGAAGCCGGCCGCCAGGAGTTCGCGGCGGGCCTGCTGGGCGGCCGTCCGCTGGTCGAGCCGGCCGTGCTCGGGCAGCAGCAGGCTGCGGGCGAGCGTGCCCACCGCGAACAGGTCCTTGGCGGTGGCCGGGAACCCGCCGACCTGCTCGGCCTCCGGCGGGACGTGCCCGGGGGTGAAGACCGCGACCGTGAGCGTGCGGTCCAGCGGGGCGAGGAAGGTCAGGTCGATCAGCTTGACCCGGCCCTCCGGCTCCACGAGGACGTTGGCGGGCGAGATGTCGCGGTGCACCCACCGCTTGCGGTGGAGTTCGTCGACGATCCGGCAGAGCCGGACGAGCACCTCGGCCACGGCGGGCAGGCCGTCCCGGTTGGCCCGTGCCCACCGGTGCAGCGGCACGCCCTCGACCCACGGGGAGATCTGGTAGCCCATCACCCCGTCACCGGGCGGGCTGCCCGGCCGGTGCGGCGAGGGGCCGAGCAGGAAGCTGGGCACCACCAGGTCGGTGACGGCGAGGCGGTGGGCGTTGTGCGAGACGTCGTCCCAGCGGCCGAGCCAGCGCCGCACCTCGGACGGGTCGCGCTCCAGCATGATCTTGGCGGCGACGAGCTCCTTGAGCCCGCTGCGGCCGGTGCGCACCGCGCGCCACACCTCGGCCTCTCCGCCGCGGTGGTGGAACTCGAGCAGTTCGTACTGCTCGGGATCGAACTCCGGCCCGAACCGCAGCCCCGGCACCCAGCGTGACTCAGACACTCCGCCCCCCGCCTGACCGGTCGGTCCTGGCCTCCCGACCCCCACGATAGTGCTTTTTCCTGCCCGGATGCCCCGGAGGCGGCCTATTCTGATCTCGCCCGAACACCGGTTGACAGTACGTCAAGGTGACCGATTCCATGCTCAGTTGTTCATGGAACCGACCCATCGGACCGCAGGGGGAGACTGCATGGCGCTGTTCGTGCTGCTGCTGATCGCGGCGGCGCTCGCCGGCGTGGGAGGCTTCGTCCTCGTCCGCCATCGACGTGCCCTCGACACCGCCTCGGCGACCAAGGCGCTCGCCGCGGCGGCCGCCCGGCTCGCCGCCGGGAAATCGGAGCAGGCGCGGCGCCGGTACGCCCGGCTCGCCGAGCGGCTCGCCCTGGCGCCGCCGCACCTGCGGCCGCTGCGCGGCACCGCCCTGGTCGGCCTGGCCCTGTCCACCGACCCGCTCGGCGACCGGGCGGGCGCCCTCGGCCTGTGCCACGAGGCCTTCCCGCTGGTCGCCGTGCCGGACACGCAGATCCCCCGCTGGGCCCTGCGCGGGCTCGCGGAGGCGGAGACGGCGGCCGGGCGGCCGGACCTCGCTCCCGTCCTCGCCTTCCTGGGCGGCGTCGACCGCGGCCCGGACCCGGCCGAGGAGGCGGAGTCCGCCGCGCGCGTCCTCGACTGGCTGCAGCGCCGCTGCCGGGACGCCTCCGCCGCCGACCGCGACGGCGCCGTCCACGTACTGCGCTGGGCCGCCGCCCGACCCACCACCCGCCGCCTGGTCCACCTCTCCGGCTACCGGGTCGCCGGCCACCCGTCCCCCCTGCCACCGGCCGACGCCGCCCGCCTGTACCGCCGGGTCGGCGCGTACGAGGCGGTGGAGATC
>NZ_BAAALD010000013.1:0-52260 GCF_039528095.1 Kitasatospora arboriphila | reverse complement strand
TCTCGACTGGCTGCAGCGCCGGTACCGGGACGCCTCCGGCGCCGCCCGGGCCGGCGCCACCGCCGCCGCCCTGAAGGCGCTCCCCGGACGGGACTGGCCGGTACTGGCCAGGTCGGCGTTCCTGCGCGACAGCGGCCGACCGGGCGAGGCCGAGGCCGTCCTGCTCGCCGCCGCACCCGGCGGCAGCGGCGAACTCTGGTTCCGCCACGGCGCCCACCTGCACGCCGCCGGGCGCAACGACGAGGCCGTCGAGGCCTTCGGCCGCGCCGTCCAGCGCGGCACCGGCGAGCCCTCGCCGTGGGCCCGCGGGGCCTCCCTGCGCGCCGAGGCCCTGCTCTTCCGCGGCCTCGCCCGGCAGTTCCTCGGCGACCACCCCGGCGCCGGCACCGACCTCGCCGACGCCGCCGCGGCCGCCCCCGCCGACCCCCGCCCCCACTACGCGCTGGGGCGGCTCGCCCTGCTGCTCGACCGGGACGACGAGGCGCACGGCCACTTCACCGCGGCCCAGGCCGCGCAGCCCGGCCACACCCCGTCCCGGCTCGGCCTCGCGCTGGTCCACGAACGGGCCGGCCGCCCCGCCGAGGCCGCCGCCGACTACCGGACGGCCCTGGAGGCGTACCCGCACTGGCAGCCCGCGAAGGTCCGGCTCGGCGCCGCCCTGCTCGCCGCCGGCCGCACCGAGGACGCCGCGCCGCTGCTCCGTACCGAGGCCGAGGCCGGCCACCCGTGGAGCCCGGCCGCCGCCTTCCACCACGGTCTCGCCCTGGCCCGCAGCGGCGACCCCGACGGCGCCGTGGAGCGCTGGGAGCCGCTGCGCGACCCCGGCCTGCCCGCCCTTCCGACGCTGCTGGCCCTGCTCGCCACTCAGCGCGACCTGCTCGCCCGCCGCCTGCTGGACGCCGACCCCGGCGCGGCCCGCGCCCTGTGGCAGCAGGCCGTCCTCGACACCCCGGACGAGCCGGAGCTGCGCCGCTCGCTGCGCGAGGCCGCCCTCCGTGAGGCCGCCCACCTGCTGCTCACCCGCCGCGACGACCCGCAGGCGCTGGACGACGCCGCCAACGCCCTGGCCCTGGCCGGCTCCCCCGCCCCCGGCAAGGGCGGCCCGGCCGGCTCCGCCCGGGAGGGCAGACTGCGGGCCGCACTGGCCCTCGCCCAGGGCTCCGCGGCCGGCCCGGACGCGCTGCCCACCGACGCGGACGGCCCGCGCGACCTCTACCACCGGGCCGCGGGGGGCCTGCTGACGGGCCGTGCGGCCCGCACGGTCGCCCTGCTCGCACCGGTCGAGCCCGACCCGGCGGGCGACCCGGCCCTCGCCCAGCTGCGGGCCCTGCTCGCCGAACGGGCCGGCAACTGGACCGGTGCCCTCGACTGGTACCGCAGCCACCTGGCGAACCCCGCCGGCCCGGCCCCGGCCGCGGCCCTCGGGAGATGCCGCGCGGCCGCCGACGACGCCCCCTGCGACCGGACCGCCGAGGACGCCTGCGGCGGCTGCGGCCGGGAGGGCTGTGCCACACACCTGTACCGCCCGGAGGGCGACGGCTCGCCGCGCTGCGGCCGCTGCGCCGAGCGGTCCCTGCTCGCGGTGCTGGACTGCGCCCTGCGGGCGGGTCTGCCGCAGGAGGGCGAGCGGACGCTCACCGCGTGGTCCGCCGTCCTGGGCGACAGCCCGGCCGGCACCGCGGTCCGCGCGGCCCTGTGCCTGCTGCAGGCCGACGACGACGACCTGGACGCCGCCCTCGCCGCCCTCCCCGCCGCCGCGCACCGGGCCCGCACCACGGTGCTCGTCCGGCGCGCCGCCCGCGCGGTCGGGGCAGGGCGGTTCGGGGACGCCGCCGGCGACCTGCGGGAGGCCGTCCGGCTGAACCCCGGGCACGCCCTCGCGGCCGAGGCCCTCGGGGTGCTCGCCGAGCACGAGGCGGCCCGCCACGCCGCCGAGGGCCGGTACCAGGAGGCCTGGGACTGCTACCACGCCCTGCTGCTCAAGGACCCGTCGCACCCGCGGCTGCTGCACGCGCTCGGCCTGGTGAGCTACCGCCTCGCGACGGCCGTCCCCGGCCAGGGCGCGCCCGGCAGGGGCGTGCCCGCGCAGGGCGCACCGATGCAGGGCGTGCCCGCGCAGGGCGCACCGGCCCCCGGCATTCCGGCGCAGCGCGGCCCCGTCGAGGTGCCGCACGTCGATCCCACGGACCCGGACCTGCCCGGCCTTGCCGACCGGTCCGACCGGTCCGACCTTGCCGAAAGTGCCGACCGGGCCGACCTGTGGCACTGGGTCATCGGCTGCCTGGTCCCCTCCCTGCACCTGACCGAGGTGTGGGACGCCGCCGCCCGACTCACCGGCCGCGACGCCGAACCGCCGCGGGTCGCCGCCGCCCGCGCCGCGCTCACCGACCGGCTCCGCACCGACCTGCGGACGCTCGACCAGGCCGACGGCCGGAGCGGCGACGAGGTCGACGCCTGGACGGTCCGGCTCGGCATGGAGGTCCGCTGCGCCGAGGCCTTCGCCGAGGACGAGGTCCTGATCGGCGGCCCCGACGGCGCCGGCCACCGGCTCGTCGTCGGCCCCGCCCTCGAACGGCTGCTGCGCACCTCGCCGCCCAGCAGCGAACTCTCCGCCTGGCAGGGTGCGTTCGAGTACGCGGTGCTGCCGTGGCGCAAGCCGGGCCCCTACGGGGTCCACCCGCTGACGCACGCCCTCGGCCTGTTCGACGAACTCGGCCCGCAGCGCTACCTGCTGCTCCAGGGCCGGCACGCCGCGGCGGTCTCCGCGCTGGAGACCGCGGAGGGCGCGGAGACCGACGAGTCCCGGCAGCTGCTGCTGCGCGAGGCCCTCACCAGCCAGGCCGCCGAGCACCACCGCCACCAGGAGTGGCGCGAGGCCCTGGAGTGCCTGACCCGGGCCCTGGCCCTGCCCGGACCCGCCGTCGGCGAGGACCTCGCCGCGCTCGGCGCCGACGCCGGTCTGCGCGCCGCCCGCGCGCTGCTCAAGGAGCACGACGACGACCAGGCCGGTGCGGCCGCACTGCTGGAGCAGGCGCTCGCGCTCTCCCCCGGCCACCGCGAGGTCCTGGAGAACCTCGGCGCCGCGTACGCCCAGCAGGCCCGCAAGGTCAACAACGAGACGAAGGACTACCGGCACGCGCTGGTCCTGCTGCGCAAGGCGCTGGCGCTGGCCCCGGACGACCCGACGGCCCGCCACTTCCTGGAGGCCGCCATGCTCAACCGGGCCACCGAGGTCACCGCCCTCGGCCCCGACGGCGACCTGGTGGAGGCCACCGAGCTGTGGCGGGAGCTCACCGAACTCGGCGACGACCCCGACCACCGGACGGGCCTGGTGTACGTGCTCCAGCTCCGCTCGCTCACCGCCGCCCTCGACGAGCGGCGCACCGAGGCCCTCGCACTGATGACGGAGGCCCTGGCGGCCGACGCGGACTTCGACGGCGACGCGGCCGCCGAGGCCCCGCGCCGGGTGTCGGTGGTGCTGGCCAACCACGTGCTGGAGAAGTACCAGGACCGTCCGTTCAACGAGCGGGCGTCGATGCTGCGGCGCGCCCAGACGTACGACGACTCCGCCGAGATGCGGGCGGTGATCGTCAACGTGTGGCGCAGCGAGGCGGCGACGGACTTCGAGGCCGACCGGTTCACGGACGCCGCCACGCTGCTGGAGCAGGCCCTGCAGATGGCCGGTCCGGCGGACGCCAAGGCCAACATCCGCAAGGAGCTGGGCGTCGTCTACGGTGCCCACGCCGTCCGCCAGGCCAACGCCCGGCGGTTCGCGGAGGCCCGGAAGCTGATCGGCAAGGCCGTCGCGCGCGACCCCGACGACTCCGGCCTGCGCAGCCTCAAGTACCGGATCGACCGCCTGCACTGACGGGTCCGGGCCGTCCCCCGGCCGCCACCCCGCCCCCTGGGCGCCGCCCCGCGCGCGTCCCGACGACCGTCCGAAGGCCCCCGAAGCCGAAACCGCCCGACGCCGAAGCCGCCCGACGCCGAAGCCGTTCTGCAGCCCGTCTGCAGCCGGAGGAGAAGAGACCGCCGCCATGCCCCTACACGAACCGTCGCCGTACGAGGTCCTGGGCATCCCGCCCACCGCGGGCGTGCGCGAGATCAACCTCGCGGTGGGCCCGGCCATGCGGCAGGGCCGTCACAGCCGCCAGCAGATCCAGGACGCGGCGGCGCTGCTGCGCAACCCCGACCGCCGTCTGGAGCTGGACATCCAGCAGCCGCTGCCGCCCGAACCGGTCGACGGGGTGGCCGAGTTGCTCCGCCCGGTGCTGGAGGAACCGCTGCTGGTCGTGGACCGGCCGCCGGTGACACCGGCGGCCCTGCTGGTCGTCCGCCGCGAGGAACTCGCCGCCGACTTCGCGGAGCCCGCCCCCGCCTCCACCGCCGCCGAACCGCCCGTGCCGGCGCAGTTCGCCGCCGACCTGTCGGTGCTGCCGCCGATCGAGATCCCGGAGTGAACGCCATGACGACCCAGGAATCCGGCACCCCGGTGCCGACCGCCGAGCCGCTGGAGGTGCCGCAGCGGGCCCTCGACGTCGACCTGGCGCAGGCGTTCAGCCAGTTGCTCTTCCGGGCATCGCTGCTGCAGCGGCTGCGGGACGACGAGGCGCGCGCCGCCCGGGCCGCGCAGCGCGACCTGCTGGGCCTGCTGGTCGACGTGGACGACGCCCTGGCGGCGCTGAGCCTGGACCCGGAGCTGGTGCGGCTGGGCCGCACCTCCGGCATCGAGGCGACCCGGCGCCGACTGCTCGGCAAGCTGGCCAAGGCGGGGGTGCGCCCGATGCGGCTGGAGGGGATGGCCGCCGATCCGGGTCTGTCCGAGATCGTCGGCACCGAGGCCCGCACCGGGCTGGAGCCGGAGACGGTCGTCCAGAGCGTGGTCACCGGCTTCTTCTGGAACGACGAGGTGCTGCGCCGGGCGCAGGTGGTGGTCGCCACCGCTCCCCCGCCGCCGTCCGCGGAGCTGCCCGGGACCACCGTGGGCGCCGTGGACCCCGCAGGCACCGCAGGCCCCGCAGACACCGCAGGCGCCGGGACCGCCTCGACCGGCGGGACCGACGAGACCGCCGAGGCCGGCCCGAACCACGAGGGCGCCGAGCAGGCGGCGGCCCGAGAGGCTCCGGCCGCCCCCGCGGGCACCGGCAGGGCCGCCGCCGGGGGCAGGAACCGCAAGAACTGGTCGAGGTCCTCGCGGGCCAAGCGACGCAAGCGCTAGACACACAGGGGACAAGAGGGGAACGACATGTACCGCACTCTCGGTATCGACCTGGGCACCACCAACTCCGTGGTGGCCCAACTGCGCCGGGGCGAGCCGGAGATCGTCATCAACATGCAGAACCAGGAGGGCACGCCCTCGGTGGTCGGCCGCGGCCGCAAGGGCGAACTGCTGGTCGGGTCGAACGCGCGGAGCCGGCTCGCCCTCGACGGCGAGAACGTGATCCGGTCGGTCAAGCGGTTCATGGGCCGCAAGTTCCGTGACCCGCAGGTGCAGGCGGCGCTCGACGAGGTCGACTACAAGGTGACGGCGGGCACCGACGGCGACGTGAACGTCTGGTTCGACGGCCGCTCCTACACGCCGATCGAGATCTCGGCGATGGTCCTGCACCGGCTGAAGGAGGACGCCGAGCAGCGCCTCGGCGAGCCCTTGCACCGGGCCGTCATCACGGTGCCCGCGTACTTCAGCGAACGCCAGGTCGCGGCGACCCGGGAGGCCGGCCGGATGGCGGGTCTGCACGTGCTGCGGGTGATCAACGAGCCGACCGCCGCCGCCCTCGCCTACGGGATGACGATCGAGGCCGGTGACGAGGGACGCACCGTCCTGGTCTACGACCTGGGCGGCGGCACCTTCGACATCTCGATCCTGCTGCTGGTGCCCGGCTCGGTGTCGGTGCTCGGCATCGAGGGCGACAACCTGCTCGGCGGCGACGACTTCGACCGCGCCATCGCGACGGCGCTGCTGGAGGACATCCGGGAGGAGTTCGGCTCGGACTACCAGCCGGACCGGCGGGACCGGCCGCGGATCGCCTCGGCCGCCGAGGTGGCCAAGATCGAACTGTCCAACCAGCAGACGTCCGAGGTCGTCCTGGCGGGCCTCGGGACGGGCCAGCTGGACCTGGAGACGGTGTTCGAGCGGCCCCGGTTCGAGGAGCTGATCGAGGCCCGGATCGAGCGGACCATCGAGCTGACCCACAAGGCGATCATGCAGGCCAACCTGACCGTCGGCGACATCGACGAGGTGCTGCTGGTCGGCGGCTCGACGTCGATCCCGCTGGTGGCGCGGCGGTTGGGCGAGGTCTTCGGACCGAAGCGGATCCGGCGCGGCGTCAACCCGATGCAGTGCGTGGCGCTGGGCGCGGCGGTGCAGTCGGCCCTGGTGGCCGAGGTGGAGTGCCCGGAGTGCCGGACGCCCGCCGAACTGTCCGCGGACTCGTGCGCCGAGTGCTCGACCTCGCTGCTGGGCGGCACCCGGGTGACCTGCACCGGGTGTCACCTGCCGGTGGACACCGCGGCCGACGCCTGCCCCAAGTGCGGGCGGCAGTTGGAGGCCGAGGCCGCCGCACCCGTCGTGGCGGCCGTCTCCCAGACCCGCGACTGCGCGCGCTGCGGCACCCCGGGGGGGGGGGGGGCCCCCCCCCCCCCCCCCCCCCGCGGGGGGGCCCCCACCGCCTGCAGCCTCTGCGGGGAGTCGCTCGCCGACGCCGGGGGCGGCGCGGCCGAGGCGGCGGCCGCGGCAGCACAGGACATCGGCCTGCGCTGCGGCGGCTGCAGCGCGGTGAACCCGCCCGGCACCGAGGTCTGCCCGTCCTGCGGCCAGCTGATGCAGGTGACCAACCCCTTCGACATCACGCCGAAGGACCTGGGCATCGAACTCAACGACGGACGCCTGGCGGTGATCATGCCGAAGGGCTCCAACTACCCCACGACCGCCCCGGTCAGCCGGGAGTTCGTCGTCTCCGGCGGCGGGCAGCAGCGCCTCGAAGTGGCCGTGTACGAGGGCGAGCAGCCGATCGCCCAGCAGAACGAGCTGATGGGCCACGTCACCCTGCGGCTGCCCGCCGGGCTGGGCGGCCGGATCCCGGTCGAGGTGTCGTTCGGCCTCGACAGCGACCGCACGATCACCCTGTCGGTGCGGATCCAGGGCGGCGAGCAGCGGACGGTCAAGTTCAGCCACAACCAGCTCGACCCGGAGCGCAAGGTCCAGGTCGAGGAGCAGCAGCGGCAGATCGAGAACTTCACCGACCGCTGGGCGAACGAGCTGACCGAGGCCGAACTGCGCGAGACGCAGCGGATGATGGACACCCTCGACGACATGGCCGGCGGCCGGACGGGCGGCGAGTCGGTGGACGCGGCGCTGGAGCGGGCGCAGTTCCTGCTGAACGCGCAGCGCTGGGTGCGCAGCACCGAGGCGTACCTGAGCCTGTTCATCCTGTACTGCGAGAAGCACCTGGACGTGGGCGACCTGGGCCGGCTGCGGGCGGTCGCGGCCGAGCTGCGGCAACGCCGCGAGGCCGCGGACTGGGACGGTGCGATGGCGGCCGCCGCCGCCGCGGACGAGCTGTGCGACTCGCTGGGCCACACCTTCCGGATGCTGACGATGTGCAACATCTACGTCAGCCAGAACATGGTGTCGGCGGCGCTCGGCCAGCGGATCCTGGCGGAGCTGCGCGGTCTGGACTCCGCCGTGGAGTCGGCCAACATGGAGGCGGCGAACCGTCACAACTCGGCGCTGCTGGGCCTGTACGCGCAGGCGCAGCGCGAGATGGGCAACGACAGCATGCCGGAGCAGGTCGGGCCGGTCCGCCCCGAGGAGGTCGATCCCCGATGACGGCCGTACCGCCCATCGAGGTGCCGTGCCCGCAGTGCGCGGTGCCCGCGGACGCGGAGAGCCTGCGCTGCCCGTCCTGCCGGGAGGACCTCGCGGCACTGGTCCGCCTGCGGTACGCCGGACGGATCGACTACAACGAGGCGCTGGAACACGTCCGCGCCGGGGAGGACGCCGCCGCCCGGGTGCTGCTGCAGCGCGCGGTGGCCCAGGAGCCCGGCCTGCGCCCGGCCCTGGACCTCCTCGCCGAGATCACCGCCCGCGTCGGCACACCGACCGGCTGAGGACGACCGAGGAAGACGCCGGGGGCCCCGCACCGACCGACGGTGCGGGGCCCTCCGCGGAACGGACTCCCTCGCGGGGGTGGCCCCTCACTCGGCAGCTGGGCACTGCTCACCGACGGCACCTGGCTCTGGCACGCCGACCTCGCCCACCACGTCGAACAGCACCACCTGCAACTCCCACCCGACTTCGTCGCCCACGCCCGCACCAACGGCTGGACGCCCCCACCCGTCGCCCCGGAACGCCTGCACGACCTGGCGGCCCACGGCTGAGACGAAGCGACGCCAAACCTCCGGGGCGTGGTCTTCACGGACGTGCGGATGCCTCCCAGGGGCGCGTGGGGGCACCTCCCGAGTGCCCGCTGAGACGATCCCTACCCGTGAGTGGCGGGCAGCCAGCCCTGGACGGCGGGGAGGACCTGCTCGGCGATCCGCAGCAGTGCCCCCTCGTCCGGCGGCTCGTCGTCCTGGCGCCAGACGGCGAACTCGACGGTGTCGGCGCCCTCGTCCGGGCCGATGGCGACCGCGAGGTGCCGGGCGGTGCCGCCGGTGCCCGTGCTGCTCTTCCCGCCCTTGAAGACCAGGGCCAGGGTGGTGCTGCGGTAGCGCGCCGCGGGGTGGCCCAGTACCGTCGCCGGCTCGGCGCGCAGGCTCGCGAGGCCGGCGATGTCCCGCACCGACACGTCGTGGTTGTGGGAGATGCGGACCATGACCGGCCCGACCTGCACCTGGGCGGAGGCGTCGAACTCGGTCGTCCCGTCCCAGTAGGTGGTCGGGCCGCCGCCGGACTGCGCGACCGAGACGTGCTCCGTCGGTACACCGAGCAGCGCCGGCAGGTCGCGGCGGTTGAGCGCGGCGCACAGGGCCGGGTACTCGGGCGAGTCGGTGGCCTTCGGCGGGTTGCACACGGCAGGCTTGCCCGCGGCGGCAGGCGCCGGGGTGCCGGAGAACAGGCCCGCCCCCCACATCGCGCCGAGCACTCCCCCGGCCAGCACCAACGCTGCGGAAGCCTGGCCCACCGCACCGGGCCGCCTCCGGCCACCCGGACCTTCCGGCCCGGCCGCCCCCGGACGTACCACGGTGTCGGACTCCATGCGTCTCCCCCTCCTCCGCACCGAACCCGACCCCCGTTGATCACCGGACGGGCTGCGTCACCCTACTCGCTCGCCCTGCTCGTGCACGGTGAATTACGGCGCGGTCCGCGAGTGAGGTTGGTGCGTGTACTGGGCTGACGAGTCGGAGCGGTGGTCGATCGGCAGGCCGCCTGTGGGGCGGGCACAGAATCCCGCTTGATCCACTGGCTTACAGTTCCCGAATGAAGACCATGCTCCGCTTGGAGAACATCAGCCCCGACAACTTCGACGCCGCGATCGGCCTGAAGGTGCGTCCAGACCAGGAGCACCTGGTCGCTCCGGTCGTGAAGTCGCTTGCAGAAGCGTATGTGCACCCCGACACGGCCTGGCCCCGACTCATCCTTGACGGCGACCGGCCCGTTGGTTTCGTCATGGCGTTCTTCGACATCGACTTCGCCGGTGACGGTCGGGGCACCGACCTTCGCTCCGGCCTCTGGCGCCTCAACATCGCAGCCGGGGAACAAGGGCGTGGGTACGGCCGCTTCGCGGTGCAATCCGTGGCCGCTGAGATTCGCCGCCGCGGCGGCACTCGCCTGACGACCACCTGGCACCCGGGCGGAAACGGTCCGGAAGCCTTCTACCTGGGTCTCGGGTTCCGGCCGACCGGGGAGACCAGCGGGAATCAGCGAGTCGGCGAACTTGACCTGACCTAAGTCCTCATCCGCCGGACGGAATCCAACGACTCGCACAGTGGATGCTGCCGCACGGGTTCTTCGAGCGTGACCAAGAAGTGGGCCCGTATGGCCTGACCCATCCTGCCTTCTGCGGCGTCTCACGCACACACCTCGGCGATTTGCTCGAAGAGTTGGCCGACTTGTGGCTCGTCTGTTGCGAGTCGGAGCTGCGTGAGCGCCGTGGTGCCGAGCGGCAGCGACGGGCCGGTGCCGGGCCGAAGCACGCGCCGCTCTCCCCGGGTGTTCGGTCGAGTGCCGTCCGGCGCGCCGGCCCTGACGGAGCAACAGGGGCGGCTGCTACCAACGCCGGCATGACCGACGACGACATCCTCCAGCGGATCCGCGGACAGGACCGCCTCGGCGAGCTGCCACCACGGGCGCCACCCGCGGCCGAACTCGAGGCCGCGGTCGGGCATCCGATGCCCCCGCTCTGCTCAGGCGGATCCACCTGGAGGTCACCGACGGCGGATTCGGCCGCTGGGGCGAGGTGCTGTCCCCCGCCGACACGGCCTTCGGCTTCAGCGACGGCGAGCCGCTGCTGGAGGAGCACTCAGGGTGTCTCGAGCGAGCAGATCGAGAAGCGCTCGACCTGGAGGGCTCCTGGAGGTGGCCGAGTACTGCGGCGGATACGTCCCTCAGGAAGGCGTCGACACCAGCGGCAACCAGGTCGAGCGAGTCCGGCCCCACCTCGCTGACGGCCATCTCCTGTCCTTCGTCCAGAAGCTCTCCCCCGTCACGGCAGACGTCGATCTGCACGGCGATGCCGGCCGGTTGGCTCACGCAGTCCACGCACACGACGACGTCCTCGGCCTCCGGCTCCTGACCGGTCCGCAGTGAGAGGAAGACCCGGAGCGGGAAGGCCCGTGTCCGGTAGCTCGACACGACCCACGACAGCTGCGGATTGCTCTCCTGCAGCTGCTGGGCGAAGGTCTCGTACGAGCAGGTCACCCGGAGAGCGACTTGGTCGATCCACTCGACGCTGGGAGTCGTCACGGGCGCACAGTAGCCGCGGAAGACCGGAGCCGACCAGTGCCGTGATCGCAGACGTTCACCGGGTGAGGGCCGATCTGGGCCGTGGGCTACGGCGATCGCCGAATGTGGCGGTGGTGTCCGGGCGGGGAGGTCGGCACGGCGGTGATCGGGGTTCCGGGGCCGGAGCCGGAGTGGGAGCCCGCTCCGTCGTACCAGGGTGGAAGACCTCGGACACCTCGGTGTCGCCATGTTCCGCGTCGAGCGGGTCGGCTTTGCGCTGAGCCGACTCGAAGGCGCGGTGGTCCCCGACACGTTCGTCTGGGTGAGGCGCTCGGCGGAGGACGTGGTAGGGGCGCTGGACGTCCTTCTCGACGCCCTCGGTCTCGACCGCGAGGCGCTTGCGTTTCGCGGCACCGTGGAGACGGGCTTCGAGGTGTTCGACGGCTCCACCGGGTGAGCGTTCTGGCCGAGATGGCCGGTCACGCCGCTCACGTCGGCTGGCGACCCCGCCCCCGCGGGGTGTGCCGGTTACCCGCTGGGGGGCGGGTAACCGGCCGGTGTTCAGGAGACGTTGAGGGTGATGTCGTCGAGGACGAAGGAGGTCTGCTTGGTGTAGTCCTCGGCGCCGGTGAACTTGAGGGTGACGGTCTGGCCGGCGTAGGCGGCGAGGTTGAAGGTCCGCTGCTGGTAGCCGGTGGCGGCGTTGAGGTTGGAGTAGGTGGCCAGGGTGGTGCCGTTGGCGGTGACCGTCAGCTTGTCGTAGGCGGTGGTCGTCGAGGACGCGCTGTCGATGTGGAGCCAGAAGGAGAGGGCGTAACCGGTGCAGCCGGTCGGCAGGGTCACCGTCTGGGCGAGGGTGTCGGTGTTGGTGGTGCCGTAGCCGTCCAGCCAGGCGTCGTAGCTGCCGGAGTGCGGCGGTTCGTCGGTGCTGCTGTTGATGGTGGAGGCGCCGCCGCTGTTGGTCTCGGTCCAGGACGAGGTGGAGCCGGTCTCGAAGCCGGGGTTGGCGATCAGCTGGGCGGCCGTGCAGCCGGATCCGCCCGCGGGGTTGACCGTCCAGGTGAAGGTCGCCGAGGAGGACGGGCCGGTGGAGTCGGTCGCGGTGGCGGTGACGGTGGACGTGCCGGTGCCGGTCGGCGTGCCGCTGATCAGGCCGGTGGCGGAGTTGAGGGTGAGGCCGGCGGGCAGGCCGGTGGCGGTGTAGCTCAGGGTGCCGCCGGCGGTGTCGGTGGCGGAGAGCTGGAGGCTGGTCGCGGTGCCGACGGTGGCGGTGCGGGCGCCCGGGTTGGTGAGGGTGACGGTGCCGGTGCCGGTGCTGCTGCCGCTGCCCTGGGCGAGCCAGGCGGTGGCGTTCAGGGCGAGCGCCGCGTCGGTGCCGGCCGGGTCGTTCCAGCCGTCGTACAGGGTGTTGCCGGACTGGCCGGTGCCGTCGTCGATCGGGGAGCTGTCTCCCCAGGCGGCGATCCGGCCGCTGCCGAAGGTGCTGGTGACGAAGAAGGCGCCGGTGTTGCCGCTGTAGCCCGTCCGGTAGACCAGGCCCTTGACGGAGGAGTTGGCGGAGGGGGTGAGGGTGAAGGTGGTGCCGGAGCGCAGGATCGAGCCGGTGACGTTGCCGAAGGCGCCGTGCAGCACCGGGTTGGCGGAGTCGTTGACCGCCCGCGGGTTGTCGGTGCTGATGGTCTTCACGTCGACCGAGAAGCCGAACGGCGAGGTGTTGTCGACGCCGTTGCTGGTGAAGAGGTCGTTGATGATCTCGGGGCTGTCCCAGCCGTCGTTGTTGCGGTCGCTGTTGCTGTGGTCGGAGACGAGGAAGAGCCCGCCGCCGTTCTGCACGAAGCGCATGATGGCGGTCTTCTCGGCGGTGGAGAAGCGGATGTTGGGCTCGGGGATCACGAAGGTGTCGAAGTTGGCGAGGTCGAGCGCGGCGCCGGTGCCGTAGCTGATGGTCGAGCCGGACGGCAGCGTCTTGAGGCTGTAGCCGCCGGCCTTCTGCAGGGCGACGCCCCAGGCGGAGAGGGCGCCCGTCCAGCTCTTCTCGGTGCCGGGGTTGGCGTTCTGGCCGAGCGGGTCGGGCTGGCTGGTGCTGATGACCCAGTCGGCGTTGCCGGCGGTCTCGGCCTTGCTGTTGTCGAAGAGCACCCGGTGGGGGGTGGCGGCCGCGGCCGGGGCGGTGGGCGCCGCGAGGCCGGTGAGGGTGGCCGCCAGGACGGCGCCGGCGGCCAGGGCCGCGTTCGTGCGGATGGTGCGAGTGCCGATCATCTGCCGTTCCTCCGTGGGGAGTTGGGGGATTGGGGGGCAGTGGTACCCGCGCCCGGAACCGCACGCGGACGGTTGGGGTATCCGCGCGTAGATCCGAGCACCGAGCCGAGTATCCGCGCGTAGAAGAGGCTGGAGGAAGACGCGGGAGGTTAAGGGATCGGGTACGTCGTGTGACATGTCCTCCGCGGAATGCGCCCCCGGTGCATCGGTGCAGCTCGGCGTGCCCCGGGTCAGCAGTTGCACATGACTTGCAATTGAGTCCTGGGGGCGAAAGTATGGCCCGGCTCATCCGTCCGCTGCCGGGAGGACTCCCATGTCAACGCCAAGCCGTCTGCGCGACCGGCTCACCCGTGAGGAGTGGATCCGGCTCGCCGGCATGGGCGGCTTCGTGCTGGCCCTCCACGTCGTCGGCTGGTTCACCCTGCTCGCCGTGATCGCCCCGCGCCACTACGACGTCGGCGGCCAGGTCTTCGGCGCCGGCATGGGCCTGACCGCCTACACCCTCGGCATGCGGCACGCCTTCGACGCCGACCACATCGCCGCGATCGACAACACCACCCGCAAGCTGATGGGCCAGGGCAAGCGGCCGCTCTCCGTCGGCTTCTGGTTCTCGCTCGGCCACTCCTCGATCGTCTTCGGCCTCTGCGCGCTGCTGGCCTTCGGCATCCGCTCGCTGGCCGGGCAGGTCGAGTCCGACGAGTCGGCGCTGCACACCGCCACCGGCCTGATCGGCGTCTCCGTCTCCGGCACCTTCCTGGTGCTGATCGGCCTGATCAACCTCGGTGCCTTCAACGGCATCCTCAAGGTCTTCCGCAGGATGAAGGACGGCGAGTTCGACGAGGCGGAGCTGGAGCGCCAGCTCGACAAGCGCGGCTTCCTCAACCGGATCCTCGGCCGGGTCACCCGGGCCGTCACCAAGCCCTGGCACATGTACCCGGTCGGCCTGCTCTTCGGCCTCGGTTTCGACACCGCCACCGAGGTCTCGCTGCTCGTCCTGGCCGGCGGCGCCGCCGCCTTCTCGCTGCCCTGGTACGCGCTGCTGGTGCTGCCGGTCCTCTTCGCGGCCGGCATGAGCCTGCTCGACACCATCGACGGGTCGTTCATGAACTTCGCCTACGAGTGGGCGTTCTCCAAGCCGGTCCGCAAGATCTACTACAACCTCACCGTCACCGGCCTGTCGGTGCTGGTCGCCCTGGTCATCGGCGTCGTCGAGCTGGTCGGCCTGCTCGCCGAGAAGCTCGGCGTCACCGCCGGCCCGATCGGCTGGATCGCCGAACTCGACCTCAACATGGTCGGCTACGCCATCGTCGGCCTCTTCGTGGTCACCTGGGCCGGTGCGATCGCCTACTGGAAGCTCGGCAAGGTCGAGCAGAAGTGGTCGGCGGCCGTCCGTGGGCCGGCCGCCGCCGAGGCCGAGTAGCGCGGCCGGGCGGCGCTCCGCGGGCCCCGCGGCCGGCTGGCGGGGAGTCGCACGGAGCACCGGCCGGGCCGGATGTCGTACCGGCGTGCCAGGATCTGCTGCCGTGACGGACACCGACCCTCTCACCGGCCTGGACGACGTGCCCTGGGCCCGACTCCAGCACTCGTACGGCACGGCCGAGGACGTCCCCGGACACCTCCGGGCGATGCAGGCGGGGGTGTGGGAGGGCCGGTACCCGCCGAGTGCGCAGCTCGCGAACCACATCGTGCACCAGGGCACGCGATCGCAGGCCGCGGTGCACACCGTTCCGTTCCTCGTGCGGATGGCACTCGACCCGAGATTGGTCAACAGACATCGGTTCGTCGCTCTGCTGGTCGCCATCGCGATCGGACTGGACAACAACCACCTGCCGAACGGCTACGACCCCCGGGAGGATCGTGCCCACCTGGAGGGGCTGCGCGGCGAAGCCGACGACTGGGCCCGGTGGATCGCGGAGGCGGCGGACGACGAGCAGCGCACACAGCGCGAGGGCAGCTGGGCGCAGGTACTCATCGACGCCGAAGCGGTGGTCCACTGCTATGACGCCGCGCGGGAGGCACTTCCCGAACTCGCCGTCCTGCTGAACTCGGACAGCCCCGAACTGCGGGCCGAGACGGCGAACCTGTTCGCCTGGTTCCCCGAGTCCGCGGCGATGTCGGTCCCGCTGTTGCAGGCGTTCGTCGCCGGAGAGGACTCGCCCGGGGCCGCGGCGACGGGGTTGGTCGCCCTCGGTCTGCTCGGCGACCCGGCGGCCGTCCCCTTCGTCGAGCATTACCTGGACAGCCCGGTGGTCGAGCTGCGCTGGGCCTCCGCCTTCGCGTTGACGCGGTGGGGCATCACCGGCCCGTCCGTCGTCGACGCCCTGATCGAGGTCGTCGCCCGGCCGCCGGAGAGGGCCGGGACGATGTCCTTCCTGAGCGGCTCCTACTGCGCCCTCGCGGCGATGGCCCTGGCCGGCACGTCCGAAGGCACGACGCTCCGGGCGGTCGAGGCCGTGCTGGCCGGCCTGGCCGGCTGTACGGGCCTCGAAGCGTTCCACGACCGGTACTACACGGCGCGCACGCTGCTCTCGCTGGTCTTCCCGGACGCTCCCGCCGAACCGCCGCAGAGCTTCAACGAGTTGAGCGAGGCGCAGCAGCGGGTCGTGCGCTTCCTCGCCGAGAGCGAGGAGGGCGGCCGGCCGTCGATGGACGCCCTGCGCCGGTGGAAGGTGCCCACCGGACGCCCCGAGCTGCGCGCCTACGCCGGACTGATCGACGCCACGTACCCGGACTCGCAGGAGGCCTGAGGTGCGGACGCGGTGCCGCCCGTGCTCGATATTCGGTTGCGCCGCCGGCAGGAGCGGCTAGTGTGCTGACGTCCTCGCGAACGCCGTGCGAGGACCCGACGTCGAGGAGGTGTGTCCGGATGGTTGCCGCCGTGTCGCGGCGCGCCTTCGCGTGCGCGCCATACGCCTCCCTCGATCGTCACCTCCCCACCGGCTGACAGCGCGTCGCGTCCGACGTACCCGGTGGGCCACTCCCCAGGAGCCACCGCAGTGCGCGAGCGCTTTGCCGACAGCGATTCCTTCTCCCGTATCCGTCCCAAGGGCGGGCCGCGGCGCGGCCGCCGGTCCGACCGGTTCGACGACTTCGAGCCCGAGTACGTCCCCTCCGCGGCCGCGTTCCCGGAGGGCTTCGACGACCCCGCCCCGGCCGTGTCCGACGGCCCGGCCGAGGGCGACCGCTGGTCCACCTGGGACCGGTCCACCCCCACCGAGAAGGGGCCCGAGCCGCGCCCCGACTGGGTGGTGACCGAACTCGCGGCCGTGGACACCGAGCTCGGGATCGTGAAGACCGGCAAGGAGGCCGACGTCTTCCTGCTGGAGCGCGCGGTGCCGGGCACCGGCCGCCGCACCCTGATGGCCGCCAAGCGCTACCGGGACGCCCAGCACCGCATGTTCCACCGCGACTCCGGCTACCTGGAGGGCCGTCAGCACAAGGAGTCCCGGATCACCCGGGCGATGGCCAAGCGCACCGCCTTCGGCAAGGAGGCCATCGCCGGGCAGTGGGCCGGGGCCGAGTTCGCCGCGCTGTGCCGGCTCTGGTCGGCCGGGGTGGCCGTTCCGTACCCGGTGCAGATCACCGGGACGGAGATCCTGATGGAGTTCGTCGGCGACGGGGACGGCGCGGCCGCGCCCCGGCTGGCCCAGCTCCGCGCCGAGGAGGCGGACGTCGAGGACCTGTGGGAGCAGCTCGGCCGCAGCCTGTCGCTGCTCGCGGTCGACGGCTACGCGCACGGCGACCTCTCCGCGTACAACATCCTCGTCCACGACGGCCGGCTGGTGATCATCGACGTGCCGCAGATCGTCGACGTGGTCGCCAACCCGCGCGGGCTGTCCTTCCTGGAGCGGGACGTGCGCAACGTGGGGGCCTGGTTCGTGTCGCGGGGCCTGCCCGAGGGGCGGGTGGAGGAGCTGGTCGGCTCGCTCGCCGCGGACGCGCGGCTGGGGTAGCCGGGCGGGCCGTCCGTACCGGGCAGACCCCTCGCGGCCTGCCCGGTACGGACCCTGACGGTGCCTCGGCGGCGGGAGGGCGAGCGGCGTCCGCCGAGAGTTAACGCAGGATGTCTTGTCGCGTCACCTTCTACGCGCGTATCTTACTGCACGGTATCTACGCGAGTAGTCACCAACTCTGACACACCCTCAGCACCCGGCGAGCCCACGTCCGCCGGGTGACCGTGCTGCCCGCACGCGGTGGACCCGCGTCCGCCGGCAGATTAAGGAGCCCCTCCCGGTGACCGAAACCACCGCCGCCCGCAACCCCCGCTCCCGCCGGAGACTGCTGCGCGCGACCGTGCTGTCCTCCTCCGTGGCGGCCTCGCTGGTCCTCGTGCCGCTGCCCTTCGCCACCGCCGCGCCCTCCGCCGACGCGGTCGTCTCCGAGGTCTACGGCGGCGGCGGCAACTCGGGCGCCACGCTGAAGAACGACTTCATCGAGCTCGCCAACAAGGGCGGCGCCGCCTTCGGCCTCGACGGCTGGAGCGTCCAGTACATCTCCGGCACCCCGGGCGCCAGCAGCACCTGGAGCGTCACCCCGCTGAGCGGCGCGATCGCGCCCGGCGGCCGCTTCCTGATCGCCGAGGCCGCGGGCACCGGCGGCACCGTCGCCCTGCCCACCCCGGACGCCTCCGGCACCCTCGCCCTGTCCGGCACCTCCGGCACCGTCGCGCTCGTCCAGGGCACCGCCCCGCTGACCTGCAAGACCGCCGCGGACTGCGCCGCCGACACCCGGATCCGCGACCTGGTCGGCTTCGGCACCGCCGTCGTCCACGAGGGCAGCGCCTCCGCCGCCGGCGCGAGCAACACCGCCTCGGTCGCCCGCGGCGCCGGCCTGCCCGACACCGACGACAACGCCGCCGACCTGAAGGCCGGCGTGCCCACCCCGGTCAACAGCAAGGGCGAGACCGCCGACGCCGGCGACGGCTCCGGCGCCACCGGCCCGACCGAGCCCGGCACCGTCCGCATCCACGACGTCCAGGGCAACACCCGGATATCCCCGAAGGCCGGCAGCACCATCCCCGGCATCCCCGGCATCGTCACCGGCGTGCGCACCACCGGCTCCAAGGGCTTCTGGATCCAGGACGCCACCCCGGACGCCGACCCGGCCACCAGCGAGGCGATCTTCGTCTACACCGGCAGCGCCGCCCCGACCGTCAAGGTCGGCGACTCGGTGCTGGTCACCGCCAAGGTCACCGAGTACTACCCGTCGTTCACCGGCGGCAGCCAGTCCGTCACCGAGCTGAGCGCGCCGAAGACCACCGTGCTCTCCTCCGGCAACCCGCTGCCCGCCGCCGTCCGCCTCGACGGCCGCAGCATCCCCGCCGCCTACGCCCCCGAGGCCGCCGGCGCCACCATCGAGAACCTGCCGCTGCAGCCCGCGGCCTACGCGCTCGACCTGTACGAGTCGCTGGAGGGCATGCGGGTCGAGGTCGCCGACGCCCGCGTCGTCCAGGCCACCGACAAGTACGGCGAGCTGTGGGTGGACGCCTCCTGCGAGGACCCGGCCACCCGCCGCGGCGGCGTCGTCTACCTCGGCTACGACAGGCCGAACACCGGCCGCCTGATGGTGCAGTCGCTGATCCCGGCCGCCGAGGGCGCCTTCCCGGTCGCCAACGTCGGCGACCGCCTCACCGGCACCACCGCCGGCCCGCTCGACTACAACCAGTTCGGCGGCTACACCGTCGCGGCCACCACGATGGGCGCGCTCAAGGACAACGGGCTCAAGCGAGAGGTCACCGCCCGCCCGCTGCCGAGCGAGGCCACCATCGCCACGTACAACGTGGAGAACCTCGACCCGTCCGACCCGGACGAGAAGTTCGCCCAGCTCGCCCAGGGCATCGTCACCAACCTGCGCTCGCCCGACGTGGTCGCCCTCGAGGAGATCCAGGACGACAACGGCGCGGTCAACGACGGCACCGTCACCGCCGGCGCCACCGTCGCCAAGTTCGTCGCGGCCATCAAGGCCGCCGGCGGCCCGGCCTACGAGTGGCGCTCCATCGACCCGGTCGACGGCAAGGACGGCGGCGAGCCCGGCGGCAACATCCGCCAGGGCTTCCTCTTCAACCCCGCCCGGATCTCCTTCACCGACATCCCGGGCGGCGACGCCACCACCGCGGTCGACGTCACCGGCACCGGCAAGGCCACCGCGCTGACCGCCTCCCCGGGCCGCATCGACCCGGGCAACGAGGCCTGGACGACCAGCCGCAAGCCGCTGGTCGGCCAGTTCTCCTTCAAGGGCAAGCCGGTCTTCGTGATCGCCAACCACTTCAACAGCAAGGGCGGCGACCAGGGCATCGACAGCCGCTTCCAGGCCCCGACCCGCAGCTCCGAGGTGCAGCGGACCAAGCAGGCCGCCGTCGAGCACGCCTTCGTGGCGAAGCTGCTCGCCGCCGACCCGGGCGCCCGCGTGGTCTCCCTCGGCGACTTCAACGACTACCAGTTCTCGCCCGCGCTGCAGACCCTCACCGAGGGCGGCGTGCTCCGCGACCTGGTCAACGAGCTGCCGGCGTCCGAGCGCTACTCGTACGTCTACCAGGGCAACTCCCAGGTGCTCGACCACATCCTGGTCAGCCCCGGCCTGAAGCGCCAGCACGTCGACTACGACGTGGTGCACGTCAACAGCGAGTTCGCCGCCCAGGCGAGCGACCACGACCCGCAGATCGTGCGCATCAAGCCGTGACCCGCGGCTGAACGGCGGGGCGCGGCCCGGGACTTCCCCCGGGCCGCGCCCCGCCCGCGTTCCCGTCGACCCGCCGCCCGCGCCCGTTCCGCCGTCAGAGGGCCCGAGCGTGACGCGGTTCACAGGAAAAGGGTGACAGGACGCTGTCGCGGGCAACCGGCACAGTCGGGGTCATGACGATCACAGACGAGGACTGCCTCTCCGAGACCCTGGCGTTCAACGCGCAGTTCGAGGCCGCCGCCGCGGGCCGCCCGGCCCGCGGACGGGCACCCGACACCGCCGTACTGGCCCACCTGCGGCGCAACCGGCTCGGCGGGGACACCCCGCCGGTGAGGCTGGCGCACGGCCGGGACCGCACTGTCGCGGGCGGCGTCCGGGTGAGGGTCTTCGTCCCGGAGCAGGTGACCGGCGTCTACCTGCACATCCACGGGGGCGGCTGGGTGTTCGGCTCCGCGGACGGCCAGGACGAGCGGTTGTGGGGGCTCGCCGAGCAGGCCCGGCTGGCCGTGGTGAGCATCGACTACCGCCTCGCCCCCGAACACCCCTTCCCCGCCGGGCCCGACGACTGCGAAGCCGCAGCGTCGTGGCTGGTGGAGCACGCGGCGTCCGAGTTCGGCACCGAACGGCTGCTGATCGGCGGCGAGTCGGCCGGCGCCCACCTCGCCGTGCTGACGCTGCTGCGCCTGCGCGACCGGCACGGCCTCACCGGAGCGTTCCGCGCGGCCAACCTGCGCTACGGCGTCTACGACCTGTCGATGACACCGAGCCAGCGCAACTTCGGCCCACGCCGGCTGCTGAGCAACACCGACTCCCTGCAGGGCAGTTACGAGCTGTTCACGCCCGGGGCGGGGGAGGAGGGGCGCCGCAGCCCGGAGATCTCGCCGCTGTTCGCGGACCTCACCGGGCTGCCGCCCGCCCGGATCGTCGTCGGTACCGAGGACCCGCTGCTCGACGACTCGCTGTTCCTGGCCGCCCGGTGGCGGGCGGCGGGCGGGCGCGCGCACCTCGGCGTCGTCGCCGGTGCGATGCACGGCTTCACCCTCTTCCCGCTGACCGCCACCGAGCGGGAGGTGCGGCGGGAACGGGACTTCCTGGCCGCCGCGTGAGGGTAGCGTCGACGGCATGAAGCGAACCGCCCGACTGTACACGCTGGTCGAGGAGTTGCGCGCGGCGGCGCCGCGACCCCTGACGGTCGCGGTGCTCGCCGGGCGGTTCGAGGTCAGCGGGCGAACGGTGCAGCGCGACCTCCAGACCCTGATGGAGGCCGGCGTCCCGGTGCGTGCCGTGACCGGACGAGGCGGCGGCTGGTCGGTCGACCCCGGGACGACGCTTCCGCCGATCCACCTCACCGCCGAGGAGGCCTCGGCGCTGACCGCCGCGCTCGCCGCGGTCGGCGCCGCCACCCCCTACGCGGGTGCGGCCCGCACCGCGGCCCAGAAGATCACGGCCGCGATGACCGGTCCCGCCTCGGCCGCGGCGCGGGAGTTCGCCGCCCGCGTCGTCGCCCTGCCCGGGCACGGCGACCCCGCGATCCGCACCGCGGTGGAGCAGGCCCTCGCCGACGGCACGGTGCTGCGGCTGTCCTACACCGACGCGGAAGGACGGGAGAGCGACCGCGTCGTGGAACCGGCCGGCCTGCTCACAGCCGGGGGCCGGTGGTACCTGATCGCCTGGTGCCGCATCCGCAGGGCCGGCCGCGGCTTCCGGCTGGACCGGATCTCCGCGGCGGCTCCGACCGGTGAACGGGCTCACCCCCGCGACCTGGCCGGACTGCTCCACGGCTCGACCGCCGCCGGCGCGGGACGGCCCGCCGTGCTGGCCGAACTCGCCGGCCGGTCGGGGCGGTCCGAAGGAACGGATCCGGGGTCCGCCCAGGCCGTCCGGCCCGTCCGGCTGTCGGTGCCGGCCGCTAGCGTGCGGCCGTGACCAGCCGGACGACCGCCGAGGCCCACCGGGCCGTCCTCGACCACGTGCTCGCGACCGCCGCCGGCGCGCCGTGGATCGACGGCCTGGTGCTGCGCGGCAGCGCCGTCCTCGCCGCCTGGTGCCCGGAGACCGCCAGGCCGCCCGCCGACCTCGACTTCGTGCTGCGACCCGTCCCCGCGGTGCCGATCGACCCGCTGGACCCGTACCCGCACCTCGACACCGCCGACGCCGTGCTCTGCGATCCGGAGACCGCGCACGGTGCGGGCGCCGCCGAACTCTGGGACCCGGAGGGCGTCGAGCCGCGCGGCCCGCGGGTCCGGCTCCCGCCCGAGGGCCTGCACTGGCTGCCCGACACCGAACCGGAGGACGTGCCGTACGGCGATCTGCTCGACCGGCTGCGCGACGAGCCCGAGGCGGCGCCCGGCCTGCGGATCGACGCCGGGGCCGCCCGGCACGAGGGCCTCGGCGGCTACTACGCCCCCTACGGCGACGGCTGCGGCGGGGCCACGGGCCTGCGGCTGACGGTCCCGTGGACGGTGGACGGGCTCGCGCCGGGCACCCTGCGGGTCGACTTCGCCTGGGACGAACCGCTGCCCGAGCCGCCGGTGTTCACCGCGATACCGCGCGCCGACGGCGGGCCCCCGGCCGTCCTGCCCACCGCGAGCCGCGAGCTCTCGCTGGCCTGGAAGCTGCTGTGGCTGCTCGTCGAGGGCACCGGCGGCGCCGCCCGCGGCAAGGACCTCCACGACGCCGTCCTGCTCGCAGAGCACCCGGCCACCGACCTCGACGCCCGTCTCCTGCACCGCGTACTGCGCCGCGCCCCGCACCCCGTGGGGCCGGAGGACCTGCCGCGCTGCCGCGTCGACTGGCAGGGCTTCCCGGGCACCCCCGGAGCGTGGCTGGACCGCCTGGTGCGCGCCCTGGCGGCGAACGCCTGAGGGGTGCCGGGCACCCTCCGGGCGTTCGCCGGTTACCGCTACTTGCCGAGCGCGGCGAGGACGGCCCGGGCCATCACCTTCTCGCCGGTGGCGTTGGGGTGGAAGGGCACGGCGGGGGAGCCGGGCAGGGCGCCCTCGATCCAGCGGTCGCCGGAGCAGACGTCGTGGCCGCGGGTGGGGGTGAGGGTGTCGACGTAGGTGGCGCCGTTGGCGGCGGCCGTGGCGGCGAGCTTGTCGTTCAGCCGGTGCAGGATGTCGCGCAGGTAGGCGACGTCGCCGGTGGTGATGGGCTGGCGGCCGATGCAGTTGCGCTCGTTGTCGGGCAGCACCGACGGGTAGCCGACCAGCAGCACCTTGGCGTGCGGCGCCTTGGCGTGGATCTTCTGCAGGGCGGCGGCGATCTGCGGGCCGGCCGCGTCGATCCGGTTGACCAGGGTGTCCGCGCCCCACTGCCAGGACCAGGTGCGGAAGTCCCAGTGGCCGTGGGCGTAGACGTCCTTGCAGGGGGTGCCGAAGGGGTTGACCACGGCGCCCGCCATGCAGGTGGCGATGACGTCGCCGATGCCGAGGTCGGAGGTGCCGAGCTCGTTGCCGCCGATGCCGAGGGTGACCAGGTCGGTGCCGGCCGAGACGGAGTCGAGCTGCGGGTCGTTGACCCGGATGAAGGCGTCGTACTGGGCCTCCGTCAGGTCGGAGACCTTGGCGGCGCCGCAGGTCGCGTCGCGGTAGCTGGCACTGCCGAGTTCGGCTGCGACCAGGTGGCCGTAGTTCTTGCTCGACCGCAGGCAGAGCCCGGCGTACTGTGAGGGGACGCCGGCGCCGGCCGCGTACGAGTCTCCGAGGGCGACGTAGTCGCCGCCCGAGTCCGCGGCGTTCGCGGCGGGGGCGCCGAGCAGTCCTGCGGCGGCGGTCGCGAGGACGGCGCTGACCAGGACGGACGAGCGCTTCAGGGCATGGCTGAACACGGTTCCTCCTGGGGAAGAGAAACGGGGCAGGGGTGGGGGCGTTACTGCTCAGTAAGTTACTGGCACGTTAACGCAGTTGTCCAGATATTAGACACTCAATTCACGCCTGAAATTCCGTCAGATCACGCCCCGAATTACGCTCCACGGTGAAGCGTTCGGCATTTCCACTACTCGGTGGAGCGAAATTCGGGCGGTGGGGTTACCGGCCGGTTGACCTGCGCCCGGCCAGGGGCGCACCATGCTGGTCACACCGAGATCGACAAGCCGCTCCCAGCCCTGGAGGACCGCCCGGATGGCACTCGACGCCGACGTGATCGTGATCGGAGCGGGCCTCGCCGGCCTGGTCGCCACCGCCGAACTGGCCGAGGCCGGCCGCAGGGTGATCCTCCTCGACCAGGAGCCCGCCGCCTCGCTCGGCGGCCAGGCCCACTGGTCCTTCGGCGGCCTCTTCCTGGTCGACTCGCCCGAGCAGCGCCGCATGCGCGTCCGGGACTCCCGCGACCTCGCCTGGCAGGACTGGCTCGGCACCGCCGGCTTCGACCGCCCCGAGGACGCCTGGCCGCGCCGCTGGGCCGAGGCCTACGTCGACTTCGCCGCCGGCGAGAAGCGCGCCTGGCTGCACGAGCGCGGGGTGCGGTTCTTCCCGGTGGTCGGCTGGGCCGAGCGCGGCGGCCTCACCGCCACCGGTCCCGGCAACTCGGTGCCGCGCTTCCACATCACCTGGGGCACCGGCCCCGGCCTGGTCGAACCCTTCGCCCGCCGGGTCAAGGCCGCGGCCGGCAAGGGCCTGGTCGACTTCCGCTTCCGCCACCGGGTCACCGCCCTCGCCGCGACCGGCGGCACCCTGGACACCGTCAGCGGCGAGATCCTCGCCCCCAGCGCCGCCAAGCGCGGCGAGTCCAGCTCCCGCGAGGTCACCGGATCCTTCGAACTCCGGGCGCAGGCCGTGATCGTGGCCTCCGGCGGCATCGGCGGCAACCACGACCTGGTCCGCAAGGCCTGGCCCGCCCGCCTCGGCACCCCGCCCGAGCGGATGCTCTCCGGCGTGCCCGCCCACGTCGACGGCCTGATGCTGGGCATCGCCGGGGACGCCGGCGGCCACCTGATCAACGGCGACCGGATGTGGCACTACACCGAGGGCATCGAGAACTGGGACCCGATCTGGCCGATGCACGGCATCCGGATCCTGCCCGGCCCGTCCTCGCTCTGGCTGGACGCCCGCGGCCACCGGCTGCCCGTCCCGCTCTTCCCCGGCTTCGACACCCTCGGCACCCTCGAACACATCATGACCACCGGGTACGACCACACCTGGTTCGTCCTCACCCAGAAGATCATCGAGAAGGAGTTCGCCCTCTCCGGCTCCGAGCAGAACCCCGACCTCACCGGGAAGTCCATCAAGGGCGTGCTGGGCCGGGCGCTGCCCGGCGCGACCGGTCCGGTCGAGGCGTTCAAGGAGCACGGCGTCGACTTCGTCGTCGCCGACACCCTCGACGAACTCGTCCGCGGCATGAACGCCAAGACGCCCGGGGCGCCGATCGACGCCGCCGAGCTGCGCCGCGAGGTCGAGGCCCGGGACCGCGAGATGGCCAACCCGTTCTCCAAGGACCTCCAGGTCACCGCCGTCCACGGGGCCCGCCGCTACCTCGGCGACAAGCTGATCCGCACCGCGACCCCGCACCGGCTGCTCGACCCCAAGGCCGGCCCGCTGATCGCCGTGCGGCTCAACATCCTCACCCGCAAGTCGCTCGGCGGCCTGGAGACCGACCTCTCCTCGCGGGTGCTGCGCGCCGACGGCACCGTGCTCGACGGCCTGTACGCGGCCGGTGAGGCGGCCGGCTTCGGCGGCGGCGGCGTGCACGGCTACCGCGCCCTGGAGGGCACCTTCCTCGGCGGCTGCCTCTTCTCCGGCCGGGCCGCGGGCCGGGCCGCCGCGGAGGCGACCGGGTGACGCCCGAGGGGCGCGGAGGACCCTGCGGTCCTCCGCGCCCCCGGGGGGCGTCGCGGCGTCAGCGGCTCACGTAGATGCTGTCCATGAACTCGATGATCTGGCGGTCGGTCAGCCGCTGGCCGTCGCGGTGGCCCATCGCGAGGTCGGCCTCGCTGATCATCCCGACCAGCCGGCCGTTCTCGATCACCGGCATCCGGCGGATCTGGTGCTGCTCCATCTTCTTGAGCACCGTCTCCATGTCGTCGGAGGCCTTCACGCAGTGCAGGTGGCCGGCCAGGTCCATCGCCATCATGGTGGACGGGTCCTTGCCGGCCGCCAGACACTTCACCACGATGTCCCGGTCGGTGATGATGCCCTTGAGCATCCCGTCCGGGCCGCAGATGGGCAGGGCGCCGACCTCCATGTCGCGCATCATTTTCGCGGCGGCCATCAGGGTCTGGTCGGCGTCGATGCACTGGGCGCCGCGGTGCATGATGTCACTGGCAGTGGTCACGGGGGTTTCCTCTCGTCGTCCGCTCGTCGTCCGTGGGGTCGGCCGCCGGTCGCGGCCGCGACGGCACGCGGAGCGTGATGGTGCGATCACCATATGCATCACCGTCCGGGGCCGCGCGCGGAGCCGGCGGCCCGCTGCGGCAGAATCTCCCCAGGTGCCGACCGTTGTGGCGGTGCCGTTCGTACCGGTCCGCCGTCCTCGGAGCCGTCACCCGTTCGGCGGCGCGCGGCGGCGGGCACCAGGGAGGGAACCCATGGCCCGTCGTCCCCGCAGCCAGCCGCCCGCCGCGCCCGCGCCGGTCACCGTCACCGTCTGCCGGGGCTGCTGCTGCGGCACGACGGCCAAGCATCCCGGCGTCGACCACCAGGGCCAGCTGGCCCGGCTGCGCGAGGGGATCGGCGAGGCGGGCAAGGTCCGGGCGGTGGACTGCCTGGACGCCTGCGGGCACTCCAACGTCGTCGTGGTCGGCCCGTCCAGCGAGGGGCGGCTGGCCGGCGGCCGGCCGGTCTGGCTCGGCTGGGTGCTCTCCGAGGACATGATCGACGAAGTGGTGGAGTGGGTGCGGGCCGGCGGCCCCGGCCTGGTGCCCGCGCCGGGCACCCTCGACCTCCAGGAGTTCACCGTCTCCCGGCGGGTCCGCGAGAACCTGCCCGGCTGACCGTCAGGCCGCCGCCCGGGCCGACCCGTCCGGCCACACCACCCGGACCGGCACCCCGGCCTGCCGTGCGGTGGCCACCATGTCGGCGGTGCCGCCGAGGCCGCGCCCCGGCCGGCCGTCCCAGACCGCGACCACCAGGTCGGCCCGGCGCAGCAGTTCGGCGTTGGCGGCCTGGTACGCGGTGTCGGACTGCTCCCGGTACGGCAGCACGACCGCCGCGGCGGCAGCCGCGAGCAGCCGGTCGAACGCGGCCCGGTCCGGCTCGGCGAGCCAGCGGCGGTAGCGGGGCGAGGGCAGGACGGCGACCAGGCGACCGCCGGCGGCGAGCACCTCCTCGGCGAAGAGCGAGTCCGCCCCGGGCGCGAGGCAGGACAGGCCGATCAGCCCGGCGGGGCGGTGCGCGGCGAGCAGCGCCCGCAGTTCGTCCCGCACCAGCGGTACCGTCCGCTCGGAGAGGTCCAGGTGCCCGGTCACCGCGATCGCCGTCATGCCGTCCTCACCGGTCGTCGCCGCCGGCCCGTACCCGCCGGGCCGAGCCGAGGCTACCGCGGCGGCTGCTGCCATGCTGGGCGCATGGCGGAACTCGACGGGCGGCCGGCCACGGCCGCACAGCTGCAGGCCCTGGCGCTCACCAACTACGGGCACTTCACCACCATGCTGGTGGAGGACGGCCTGGTCAGGGGCCTCGGGCTGCACCTCGCCCGGCTGGAGCGGGACTGCCGCGAACTGTTCGGCGCCGACCTCGACCTGGAGCGCGTCCGGGCGTACGCGCGCCGGGCGGCGCCGACGGCCGGGGCCGCGACGGTGCGGGTGACCGTCTTCGACCCGGAGCTGGACCTCGGCCGGATCGGCGGCGCGGCGAGCCCGCGGGTGCTGGTGACGACCCGTCCGGCCGGGCCGGCGGAGCTGCCGCCGCTGCGGGTGCGGACCGTCCGGTACGAGCGGGACGCGCCGCACGTCAAGGGCGTCGGCCTGTTCGGGGCGCTGCGCGAGCGGCGGGCCGCACAGGCGGCCGGCTACGACGACGCCCTGTTCACCGACGCCTCCGGGGCCGTCTCCGAGGGCGGCACCTGGAACATCGGCTTCGTCCGCGGCGGCGAGGTCCTCTGGCCGACGGCCGATCAGCTGCGCGGCACCACCATGGAACTGCTGCAGGCCGCCCACCCGTGGCGGGCCTTGCGGATCACCGGCGCGGCGGGCTTCGAGGCCGCCTTCGCGACCAACGCCGCCGTCGGGGTGCGCCCGGTGGCGGCGGTGGACGGGACGGACCTGGCGGTGGCGCACCCGGTGGTGGCGGCCCTGCGCGCGGCGTACGCGGCGGTGCGGGGGGAGCGGCTGTAGCAGCGGGGCCGCGCGGGGCACCCCGCGCGGCCCGCGGAACGGGCTCAGCCGGTGTGTTCGGCCTGCGCCATCCAGGAGTACTTCTCCAGGTCGGCGGTGAGGCCGATCAGGATGTCCTGGCTGACCGGGTCCGGGTCGGCGGTGGCGGTGATCCGCTGCCGCATCCGGGCGATCACCGCGCCGAGGGCGGCGACCAGGGCCGCCACCGTGTCGTCGTCCTGGATCGGTCCCGAGACGGGGGCGGTGATGCCGCTGCTGTCGGCGACGGTCCGCGCCCGGCCGTCCGGCGGGAAGCCGATCGCGGCGGCCCGCTCCGCCACCGTGTCCGCGTGCTGCCGGGCGAGCGCGACGATCTCGTCCAGCTGCAGGTGGACGGAGCGGAAGCGCGGGCCCACCACGTTCCAGTGCAGCTGCTTGCCGACCAGCGAGAGGTCGACCAGGTCGACCAGGGCGCCCTGCAGGGCCTCGCCGAGCGCGGTGCGGTCGGCGTCGGGCAGCGGGCTGTGGATGGCGTACATCGGGGCTGCTCCTCGGGCTCGTCCGACTCCGGCGCCCGTCAGCCTCTCACAGGAAATCGGTCAAACCGGGCATCTCTCACTTCTCGCCGAGCGCATGCCGGACACCGCCCAGCAGGTGCGCCCGGAAGCAGGCATCCCGGTAGGCCTCCGGCGCGTGGCCGATCGAGGTGTAGAAGGTGGGGGCGCCGTCGTGCTCGCCGGACCAGGCGATCGGGTGGCCGGGGCCCATCAGCCCGCCCTCGTAGTCGTCCTCGTCCACGGTGAGCAGCACCCGCACGCCGCGCTCCCAGGGGTCGGTGCGGAAGTTGTACCACTCGTCGGTCCACGTCCAGCTGGGCGGAAGGTGCGAGGTGGCCGGGTGGCCGCTGTCGGCGGTGCGGACGGTGGCGGTCTGGATCGGCGGGTGGCTGTGGAAGCGGGCCCCGACCAGGCCCTCGTACCAGGGCCACTCCAGCTCGGTGCCGGCCGCGCAGTGCACGCCCATCCAGCCGTTCCCGGCGCCGAGGTGGGCCCGCAGGGCGTCCCGTCCCGGCTCGTCCAGCACGTCGCCGCCGGTGGAGAGGAAGACCACGGCGGCGTAGCGGCGCAGCGAGCCCGGGCGGAACTCCGAGGGCTCGTCGGTGGCGTCCACGTCGAAGCCGTGGTCGGCGCCGAGTTCGCGCAGCGCGCGCACGCCGTCGACGACGGACTCGTGCGGGAAGAGCAGGTTGCGGGTGTGAACGAGAATCCTGGCGGTCATGGGGGCTGATCCTGCCTCAGCGGGTACGTGCCGGGGGAGGGCTCGGACGGTCCGTGCACCCTCCGTGCGCGATCCGTGCGCGGATCGCCAAGTGCCGGCCCCGCAACCGCCGCCGCGGGGCCGGCACCCGGCTCAGCCGAAGGCGGCCTCGGCCAGCCGCAGCGCGCCGCGCAGCACGATCCGCAGCTCGTGGACGCCCTTGGCGGGCGCGGCGAGGTCGGCCCGGACGGCCGTCCAGGCGTACCGGCCGCCGGTGGCGGGCACCTCGATCCGGGTGACCGCGCCGGCCAGGTGCAGCTCGACGGCGGCCGGCCCGGCGCCCTCCCGGGCGGCGGTGAGCTCGACGCGGGTCGCCCCGTCGCCGAAGTCCACGGCGCGGAAGACGAGTCGGGCCGGGGTGGGGCCCCCGCCCGCCACCGCCTCGCCGCCCTCGCGGCTGCGCTCGACCAGCCGGACGCCCGCCGCCTCGTCGAAGTCCCGGGCGGCGATCGGGCCGGCGAGACCGGGGCGGGGCGGTGCTGCCGGGCCGGTCAGGGCGAGCTCGGCGGCGGCGCGCAGGTCGGCGCTGGAGGCACCGGCGGCGAGGGTGTACCGGCCGGGGTCGACCGTCCAGCGGCCGTGCCCCGGGTCGAAGCGGCCGAGCGCGGCGAGCGGGACACGGAAGGCGACCCGCCGCTCCTCGCCCGGGGCGAGCTCGATCCGCTCGAAGCCGACCAGCCGCCGCAGCGGGGTGGCGACCGGGGCGTCGTGCGCACGGCCGTACAGCTGGACGACCTCGGCGCCCGCGCGCGGGCCGCGGTTGGCGACGGTCAGCTCCGCGAGGGCGTGGTCGCCGTCGACGGCAGCGGTCAGCGCGCCGTAGCGGAACTCGGTGTAGGAGAGGCCGTGGCCGAAGGGGTGCAGCGGCTCCTCGTCGAGGTAGAGGTAGGTGCTGCGGGCGGTGATGATGTCGTAGTCCAGCAGCCCGGGCAGCGGCTGGTCGGCGCGGTACCAGGTCTGCGGCAGCCGGCCGGACGGGTTGTGGTCGCCGAGCAGCACGTCGGCGAGGGCCGCGCCGCCCTCCTGGCCGCCGTGCGCCGTCCACAGCACCGCCGCGACGTCGGCCCGGGCCCGCTCGTGCGCGTACGGGTAGCTGCTGACCAGGGCGAGGACGGTGCGCGGGTTGGCGGCGCGGGCCGCGCGCAGCACCTCCTCCTGCTGCGGCGGCAGGGCCAGGTCGGGGCGGTCCTCGGTCTCCCGGCCGTTGACGTGCGGGTCGTTGCCGACCACGACGACCACCGTGCCGGCCGCGGCGGCGAGAGCGGCGGCCCGCTCGGCGCCGGCCGAGACGGTGCGGACGGTGAACGGCTCGGCCTGCTCGCGGGAGGACGCGTAGGTGGTGAGCGCGTCGCTGCCGGCCGCGAGCGCAACCCAGTGGCCGCTGCCGAGGTGCCGGAGGCGCACCCGGCCGTCCTCGCCGCGCTCCAGCCGGAAGGTCTCCTGGACGACCCACTCGTCCGGGTGGTCGGCGGTGGCGGCGAGCAGCCCGTAGCCGTCCTTGGTCAGGTAGCGGCCGTCGTGGGCCTGCAGGGTGGTGACGCCGTGGCCCCAGTCCTGGACGGCGAAGCCCTCGTGCTCGCCGACGTGCTCGGCCGAGACGGCGAGGGTGCCGTCCGGGGCGGCCGAGAGGTAGCGGCCGGTGGCGGCGGAGCGCAGCGCGATCCGGTCCAGGCCGTCGGCGTGGAGCACCCGGTCGGCGCCGAGCCGTTCGCGCAGTGCGTCGAGCAGGGTGGTGCGGTGCAGCAGCGAGCCGCTGTACCAGTCGCGCAGCACGTCGTCGCCGAGCGGGCCGAGCACGGCGAGGGTGCCGTCGGCGGGCAGCGGCAGCAGGCCGCCCTCGTTGCGCAGCAGCACCACGGCCTGCCGGGCGGCCTGCCGGGCGAGCCCGCGGTGCGCCTCGCAGCCGATCACGTCCTGGCCGGTTCCGGCGTACGGGTCGAGCTCCGGGTCGAGTTCGCCGCAGTTGATCCGCATCAGCAGTTGCCGGCCGACGGCGGCGTCGATGTCGGCCTCGGTGACGAGGCCGCGCCGCAGCGCCTCGGTCAGCCGGGCGGTGGTGACGGGGGAGTCGGTGCCGTGGTCGGTGAAGCTGTCCACCCCGGCGCGCAGCGCGGCGGCGTGCGCCTCGGCGTGGTCGGCGGACCACCGCTGGGCGGCGACCAGGTTGGACGGCGCCTCGGCGTCGCTGCAGACCAGCAGGTCGGCGCCGTTCTTCCACTGCCGCAGCTCCTCCTTCAGGTAGGGGGTGAGGTGCGCGGGCCGCCCGTTGACCAGGTTGTACGAGGGCATCACGGCGGCCACCGCACCGGCCTCCACCGGGCCGCGGTAGCACGGCAGTTCGTACTCGTGCAGGACGCGCGGCGGCAGGTCGGAGGAGCTGGTGGTGCGGTCGGTCTCGTTGTTGTAGCCGAGGAAGTGCTTCAGGGTGGGCGCGGTGCGCCAGTGCACGGGGTGGTCGCCGCGCAGGCCACCGGTGTAGGCGGCGGCGAGGTCGGCGGTCAGCGAAGGGTCCTCGGCGTAGCCCTCCTCGTTGCGGCCCCAGAGCGGGTGGCGCAGCGGATTGACCACGGGCGCCCAGACGTTGAGGCCGATCCGGGCGCGGCCGGGGGCGGCGGGCCGCTCGTGGAAGGCACGGACCTCGGTGGCGACGGCCTCGCCGACCCGGCGCAGCAGCGCGCGGTCCCAGGTGGCGCCGAGGCCGACCGCCTGCGGGAAGGACGTGGCCGGGCCGAGCCAGGAGACGCCGTGCAACGCCTCGGTGCCGGTGGTGTGGGCGGCCAGGCCGAGCCGGGGGACGGCGGGCGCGTGCTGGTGCAGCAGGGCGATCTTCTCGTCCGTGGTGAGCCTCGACAGGAGGTCCTCGACCCGTCGGCGGGCGGGCAGCCGGGCGTCGCGGTAAGGGGCGTCGGGCATGGATGGTCCTCCGGTGCGGCACGGGGGCGGAGCTGTGGCTTCACGAGGTGGTCGGTCGAAGCGCTTCGAAATTGGCAGTGGCACCGCAGGCTGTCAAGATGGCCGACCGCCGGGCCGGGCCGCCCGGGCCGGGTGTTCCTGCTGGTCCAGACCGATTCGACAGGGCCGCAGGTGGCTGTCCCGAAGCGGTCGCACGGTCTGTTCCACCGTCAAGTCCTGAACCGTGAAGCGCGCGCAAACCCTTGTGCGACGGCCGCGGCTGGCCTAGCCTCGGCGCCACGTTGAAGCGCTTCGACAGTGCGGCCGGGCCACCGCCGCACCGCCGGGGCGCCCTTCTGCGCCACCCCCGCACCGTCGTCACACCCTCGCGGCCCCCGCCGCGGACCTCCCACCCAGCCGCACCCCCCGGGGACGCCGCCGGCCGGGCGCGGCCGAGCCGCCGGCCGCCCCACGACCGAGCGCCCCGCCACACGACGAAGGGCCCCACCCGCCATGACCAGCGCTGACAGAGTCGGCTCCGCCCCCCGCCCGTCCCGCCGAGGCTTCCTCGGCGCCGCCGTCGCCGCAGCCGCCGCGGTCACCGGCGGCGGCCTGCTGACGGCCTGCTCCTCCGGCACCGGCCGCGCCGGCGGCAAGGGCGGTGTCGCCACCGGCAGTGCCCTGCAGAACGCCCTGCCCGCGTTCGCGGCCTCCACCCTCGTGACCCCGGACATCCCCGGCTCGAACGGCTCCACCCCGGCCTTCCTGAAGTTCCCCGCCGAACTCAAGGCCTCCGTCGCCGCGAAGCCCGGCAAGGGCGGCTCGTACACCTTCTTCACCCCGCTCTGGGGCTCCGACCCGGGCAAGGGCAGCAAGTACTTCGCCGCGATGGACGAGGCGCTCGGCATCAAGGTGAACTGGCAGCTGCAGGACGGCGTCACCTACCAGGACAAGCTCGGCGCGGTGCTCGCCGGCGACAGCATCCCCGATCTGTTCTGCGTCCCCGGCTGGAACATCAACGGTCAGATCCCCAACGCCATCAGCGCCAAGGCCGCCGACCTCGGCCCGCACCTCTCCGGCGACAAGGCCAAGAAGTACCCCAACCTCGCCGCGATCCCCACCGACGCCTGGAAGATGTGCATGTTCGGCGGCAAGCTGCGCGGCCTGCCGATGCCCAACCGCCCGCTCGGCGGCGTCGTCCCCTACTACCGGGCCGACGTCTTCGCCGAGAAGGGCTGGACCCTGCCGAAGACCGCCGACGAGTTCCTCGCCCTCGCCAAGGAGATCACCAGCCCCACCGCCAAGGTCTGGGCCTGCGAGGACATGTGGTGGACGGCGCAGGTCATGTTCAACTGCGTCCCCGGCACCATGCCCGGCTACTGGAAGCAGCAGGACGGCAAGCTCGTCCACCTGATCGAGACCGACGAGTACGTCGAGGCGCTCTCCTGGACGCAGAAGCTCTACGCCCAGGGCAGCGTCCACCCCGACTCCGTCGCCGGCAAGGCCAACGACGCCAAGACCCGCTTCACCTCCGGCCAGTCGCTCATCATGAACGACGGCGACGTCATGCGCGGCATGATGAACGAACAGGCCAAGGCCAACCCGAAGTTCCGCATCAAGCCGATGGACTTCTTCGCCCACGACGGCGGCAAGCTCGAGCTCTACATCGGCAACCCGGCCGGCATCTTCAGCTTCCTCTCCGCCAAGCTGCCCGCCGAGAAGATCGAGGAACTGCTCGCCGTCGCCGACTACGCCGCCGCGCCGTTCGGCAGCAAGGAGTTCGTCCTCGAGAAGTTCGGCGTCGAGGGCGTCCACTACAACCGCGACGCCTCCGGCACCCCCGTGCAGACCGACCTCGGCACCAAGGAGGTCCTCTCCTCCTACGAGTTCGTCGCCTCGCCGGCCGCCACCATCGCCTGGCCCGACCAGCCGCAGGCCGCCACCGACTTCGCCAACTGGATGGGCCGGATGATGGCCTTCGCCAAGAAGCCGCTCTTCTACGCGATGCAGATCCAGGAGCCGAGCCGCTACGCCTCGCTCTACACCCCGTTCGACGACCTGCAGAAGGACGTCGTGCGCAACCGCAAGAAGATCTCCGACGTCAAGGACGCGGTCGACAACTGGCGCAAGAACGGCGGCGAGGAACTGCGCGCCTTCTACCAGGACATCCTCGACAAGTCCTCCAGCTGACCGCGCGCCGGCCGCGCCGGCGCACCCCACGACATGCACTACGGCCGCCCGGTGGCGCATCGCACCGGCGGCCAGGGCGGAGCACCCACCATGACCAGCAGGGCCCCAGCAGCCGACCGGCCGGCACCGCCGCCGGCCCCACCCGCCGACAGCCGACCCGCGGGGCCCGCCGCACCCCGGCGCGGCATCACCCGCAGGCAGCGGCTGCGCCGCGACCGCACCCTGCTGCTGATGACCCTGCCCGCCGTCGGCCTGCTCCTGGTCTTCAACTACGTCCCGCTGCTCGGCAACGTCGTCGCCTTCCAGGACTACGACGTCTACGGCGGCGGCATCACCGGCAGCGCCTTCGTCGGCTTCGAGAACTTCGCCGCCGTCTTCGGCGACGCCCGGTTCTGGGAGGTGGTCGGCAACACCCTCTCCATCACCGCCGTCCAGCTGCTGCTGTTCTTCCCGATCCCGATCGCCCTCGCGCTGCTGCTCAACAGCGTGATGAGCGGCCGGCTGCGCACCCTCGTGCAGAGCGTCCTCTACCTGCCGCACTTCTTCTCCTGGGTGCTCGTCATCACCGTCTTCCAGCAGATGCTCGGCGGCGCCGGCCTGATCGCCCAACTGCTGCGCCGGCACGGCGTCGAGGGCTTCGACCTGATGACCGACCCCACCCTCTTCAAGTACCTGCTGACCGCCCAGTCCGTCTGGAAGGACGCCGGCTGGGGCGTCATCGTCTTCCTCGCCGCGCTCAGCGCCGTCTCCGACGAGCTGTACGAGGCCGCCGCCGTCGACGGCGCCGGCCGCTGGCGGCGGATGTGGCACGTCACCCTGCCCGCGCTGCGCCCGGTCATCGCGCTGCTGCTGGTGCTGCGGGTCGGCGACTCGCTCTCCGTCGGCTTCGAGCAGATCCTGCTGCAGCGCGACGCGGTCGGCGTCGGAGTCTCCGAGGTGCTCGACACCTACGTCTGGTTCCGCGGCATCCGCAGCGGCGACTTCAGCTACGCGGCGGCGGCAGGCCTGGTCAAGGGCCTGTTCAGCCTCGGCATGGTGCTGCTGGCCAACAAGGCCGCCCACAAGCTGGGCGAGCAGGGGGTGTACGCCAAGTGACCACCGCACCCGCGACCACCGCGCACCCGACCGCCGCGGCCGGGCTCCGCCCCTCCCGGCCCGGCGCCCGCCCCGCCTGGGAGGAGGAGGCCGGGCCCGTCGGCAAGGGCCTCAAGGGCCTCACCCTGAGCGGCATCTGCCTGCTCGTCCTCGGCCCGCTCTGGGTGGTCGTCGTCACCAGCCTCTCCGACGCCGCGACCGTCACCGACGCCGGCGGCCTGGTCGTCGTCCCCGGGCACCTGACCGTCCGCGCCTACGCCGAGGTGCTCTCCGGCGGCGCCGTCACCCGGGCCGTGCTGGTCAGCACCGGCATCACCCTGGTCGGCACGGCCGTCTCGATGACGGTGTCGGTGCTCGCCGCCTACGGCCTCTCCCGGCCCGGCAGCTTCGCGCACCGGCCGATCCTCGCCATGATGATGATCACGATGTTCTTCGGCGCCGGCCTGATCCCCAGCTACCTGCTGATCCAGAACCTCGGCCTGATGGACAGCTACTGGTCGCTGATCCTGCCCGGCTGCGTCTCGGTGTTCAACCTGCTCGTGCTGCGCTCCTTCTTCATGGGCACCGCCCCCGAACTCGTCGACGCCGCCCGGATCGACGGCGCCGGCGAATGGCGGATCCTGTGGCAGGTCGTGCTGCCGCTGTCCCGCGCGGTCGTCGCCGTCATCTCGCTGTTCTACGCGGTCGGCTACTGGAGCTCCTGGTTCAACGCCTCGCTCTACCTCAACGACCAGAGCCGCTACCCGCTGCAGAACGTGCTCAACTCCTTCGTGCTGCGCCACCAGGCCCCCACCGGCATGTCACAGGCGATCAACACCGGTGCGGTGCCCGGACTCTCGGTGCAGATGGCGGTCATGGTGATCGCCCTGGTGCCGGTCGTCTGCGTCTACCCGTTCGTCCAGAAGCACTTCCAGAAGGGCATGCTGATCGGCGCCGTCAAGGGCTGACCAGCGACAGGCCCGGAGCGTGTTTTCAAGACGCACGGGTGCCTCAGGGGCGCGTGGGGGCACCTCCCGGCCGAAGGCCGGGGGAGGACTGCGCAATTCGGATGCGAGCCACCGCGGGGCCCCGGCAGTCGGATTCCTCAGGAGCACCACTCCCGGACTGCGCAGTTCCCCGCGCCCCTTGGGGCTGACCAAACGCCTTTGAAGAGACCCCGTAGCACCGGACCACTGAGATCCGAAAGGACCCCCCATGCCGTCCCTTGCCGACACCACCCGTGGCCGGATCCTGTTCGGCGGCGACTACAACCCCGAGCAGTGGCCCGAGGAGACCTGGGCCGAGGACGTCCGGCTGATGCGCGAGGCCGGCGTCACCACCGCGACCGTCGGCGTCTTCTCCTGGGCGCGGCTGGAACCGGTGCCGGGGGCCAGGGAGTTCGGCTGGCTGCGGCGCGTCCTCGACCTGCTGCACGAGGGCGGGATCGAGGTCTGCCTGGCCACCCCCACCGCCTCCCCGCCGCCCTGGCTCGGCGAACTCCACCCCGGCACCCTGCCGGTCACCGCCGAGGGCACCCGTCTGCACTGGGGCTCGCGCAACCAGTGGTGCCCGTCCTCCGCCGACTACCGCCGCCACGCGCTCGCCCTGGTCGAGGACCTCGCCGCCGCGTTCGGCCGCCACCCGGCCGTCCGGATGTGGCACGTCAACAACGAGTACGGGCCGGTCTGCCACTGCGAGGAGACGGCCGGGCGCTTCCGGGACTGGCTGCGCAAGCGGCACGGCGGCCTGGACGCCCTCAACGAGGCCTGGGGCACCGCCTTCTGGAGCCAGCAGCACAGCAGCTGGTCCACCGTCGGGCCGCCGCTCGCCGCCCCGTACCTGCCCAACCCGGCGCAGGTGCTGGACTTCCGCAGGTTCTGCTCCGACGTCCTGCTGGAGTGCTTCACCGCCGAACGCGACGTGCTCCGCCGCCACAGCCCCGACCTGCCGGTCACCACCAACTTCATGACCCTCTACCCGCACGTCGACTGCTGGGCCTTCGCCGCCGAGCAGGACGTCGTCTCGCTCGACGCCTACCCCGACCCGGCCGACCCCCGCGCCGCCGTCCGGGCCGCCCTCGGCCAGGACATGACCCGCTCCCAGGCCGGCGGCCCCTGGGTGCAGATGGAGATGGCCGCGTCCGCCGTCAACTGGCGCGGCGTGAACCGGGCCAAGCCGGTGGAACGGCTCCGCCTGGAGGCGCTGCAGGCCGTCGCCCGCGGCGCCGACGGCCTCTGCTTCTTCCAGTGGCGGGCCTCCCGGCAGGGTGCCGAGAAGTTCCACTCCGCGCTGCTGCCGCACGCCGGGACGGACACCCCGCAGCACCGGGCCGTCCGCGCACTCGGCCGCGAACTCCCGCTGCTCGCCGAGGTGGTGGGCACCGAGGTGCACGCGGAGGTGGCCGTCGTCTTCGACTGGCCGAACTGGTGGGCGCTGGAGCAGCGCGGCCGCCCCTCCGACCGGGTCGACCTCGCCCCGCTCGCCCTCGCCTGGCACGGCGCCCTCTGGGACGCCCACCTCACCGCCGACTACGTCCACCCGGAGGCCGACCTCACCCGCTACCGGCTGGTCGTCGTCCCCAACCTCTACCTCGCCTCCGACCGGGCCGTCGAGAACCTGGTCGCCCACGCACGCCGCGGCGGTACCCTGGTCGCCGGCTTCTTCACCGGTGTCGCCGACGACCAGGACACGATCCGTCCCGGCGGCATGGACGGACGGCTGCGCGACCTGCTCGGCGTCCACCCGCTCGAGTGGCGCCCGCTCGACGCGCCCGCCGACCTCGCAGGCGGCGGCACCGCGGACCTGTGGAGCGAGGAGCTGCGCCTCGCCGAAGGCACCGAGATGATCGCCTCGTTCGCCGACGGCATGCCCGCCGCCACCCGGCACGGCCGCGCCCACTACCTCGCCACCCTGCCCGAACCCGCCGTCCTGCGGCGGCTGCTCGCCGGCGCCGCCGACGCCGCCGGCGTGCACCCCGAACTGCCCGGCCTCCCCGACGGAGTGGAGGCCGTCCGGCGCGGCGGACTGCTCTTCGTGCTCAACCACACCGCCGCCCCGGTGCACCTCCCCCTGTCCGGCCCTCACCGGAACCTGCTGACCGCCCGCGACACCGCCGCCCTGCAGCTCGCCCCCCACGGCGCAGCGGTGCTGCGACCCATGTGACCCGACAGGACTCCGCCATGCCCGACGCCCCCACGCACGGCATCCACGACACCGCACCCGCCGCCCGCTGGGAGGACGCCTACCTCGGCGGCAACGGCCGGCACGGCGTCCTCGTGCACGGCCGCACCGAGGACGAGCAGCTGGTGATCACCCACCACGACCTGGTCCGCCCCGACCCGGCGAGCGGCGCCGAGCCGCCGCTGCTCGCCCCCGTGCTCGCCGAGGTGCAGGACGCGCTGCTGGCGGGCCGGCAGGCGGAGGCGGTGGCCGCGTTCGGCGGCGACTGGGAGCCCCGGTACGTGCAGTCCTTCCACCCCGGCTTCGCCGTCCGCGTCCGCCGCCCGGCCGCCGAGGCCGACGGCTACCGGCGCACCCTGGACCTCCGCACCGGCGTCGCCGCCGCCGAATGGCACGAGGCGGACGGCTGGTGGCGCTGCGAGACCTTCGTCTCCCGCGCCGACGACGTGGTGGTGCACCTGCTGACCGCGCCGAGCGGCGGCGCCGTCGACGCGGAGGTCTGCCTCGACACCCGGCTGCCCGGCGCGCCCGAGGAGCTGCGGGCCGCCGTCCGCTCGGTCTACCGCCCCGCCGAGATCCCCGCGCCCGAGACGGACGCCCCGCGGGACACCGCCCTGCTGCGGCTGCGCGTCCGCTACCCCGACAGCGAGCTCGGCTACCGCGGCGCGACCCGGCTGCTCGCCCCCGGCGGCACCGTCCGCTGCGACGGCCCCCGGGTGCACGTGAGCGGCGCCCGCCAGCTGCTGCTGCTCACCCGCACCGCCCGCGGCCCGGTCGCCGAACCCGACGGCTGCCTCGGCCGGCTGGACACCGGCCTGTACGCGCTGTCCGAGGACTATGAGCTGCTGCTGCAGCGCCACCTCGACCTGCACACCGAGGCCTACGACCGGGTCGCCCTCGACCTGCACGCCCCGGCCGCGGACCGCGAGCTGCCCGTCGCCGAGCTGCTGGCCCGCCAGGAGGCCGACCCGTCGACGCTGCAACTCGCGCTGCTGGAGTCGCTGTTCGCGGCCGGCCGGTACCACCTGCTGGCCTCCTCCGGGGAGCGCCCGCCGCGGCTGTGCGGTCTGTGGACGGGCGACTGGGGGAGCGCCTGGGGCGGCGCGTTCACCACCAACGCCAACCTCAACCTGCAGCTCGCCGGCGCCGCCGCGACCGGCCTGCCCGAGGCCTCGCTGGCGCTCGCCGCCCTCGTCCGCGACCAGCTGCCGGACTGGCGCACCAACGCCCGCCGGCTCTACGGCACCCGCGGCGCGGTCGCTCCCGCGCACACCGACGGCACCAACGGCCTGCAGTACCACTTCAACCACAGCTGGGCGCACCACCTGTGGACGGCCGGCGCCGACTGGCTGCTGCACCCGCTGCTGGAGCACGCCGAGACCACCGGGGACACCGCCTTCCTCACCGGCGAGCTGCTGCCCGCCCTGCTGGAGACCGCCGCCTTCTACGAGGACTTCCTCACCCGCACCGGCCCGGACGGCCGGATCGCCGTGGTGCCCTCCTACTCACCCGAGAACCACCCCGTCGACCCGGCCACCGGCGAGGCGACGCCCGCCGCCGCCTCGGTCAACGCCACCATGGACATCGCCGCCGCCCGGCACGCGCTCACCGCCGCCGCCGACCTCGCCGACCGGCACCGCGCCGCCCCCGCCGCCCGCACCGCCGGCTGGCGGGCCCTGGCCGCCCGGCTGCCCGACTACCTCGTCAACGAGGACGGCGCGCTCGCCGAATGGGCCTGGCCCGGCCACCGGGACGGCTACGACCACCGGCACGTCAGCCACCTCTACCCGGTCTGGCCCCTCGGCGAGATCGCCCCGGACACCACCCCGGAACTCGCCGCGGCCGCCCGCACCGCGCTGCTGCTGCGCGGCGACGAGAACCACTCCGGCCACGGCCACCTGCACCGGGCGCTGGCCGCCGCCCGGCTGGACGACGCCGGGCTGCTCACCTGCCAGCTGGCCCACCTGCTCGTCCGCGGCTTCTTCTTCCGCTCGCTGATGAGCAGCCACTACCCGGACCGGGACGTCTTCAACGCGGACGTGGCGCACGCCCTGCCCGGGGTGCTCACCGAGATGCTGCTGCGCTCCCGCCCGGCCCGCCCCGGCCGCCCGGCCCAGCTGACCGTGCTGCCCGCGCTGCCCGCCGCCCTGCCGAGCGGTCGGCTCACGGGGGCGCGCACCCGCTTCGGGGCGGTCGTCGAGGAGCTGGCGTGGTCGCCCGAGCAGGTCACCCTGGCGCTGCGGGCCGAGCGGGCCTGCACGGTCGAGCTGCGGATCGTCCCGCTGCACAAGGAGGGCGGCGAGCTGCTGGAGCTGGCGGCGGGCCGGCTGCGCACCGTCACCGTGGAGCTCTGACGGACCGTCGCCCGGGCCGGGGACTTTGCGAACGGATGGCCGATTCTTGCTCGGCGGCAGACCGGCACGACGGCGCCCGTTCACCCGGAGTCCCTCCGTGGGCCAATCACCGCTGGGAGCCTCCCGGGCATGGATATCCCGAACATGGGCGTGCCCGCGGGGCTCGCCGACCGCATGAGCACGGCCGAGCAGCACGAGTACCTGCGCAGCAGGCTGTCCCGGCGCAGGATGCTGCGCTCCTCGGCGGTGACGGTGGGTCTGCTGGCCGTCGGCGGCGCGCTGGGCGGCGGCACCGCCGCGCCGGCGCAGTCCGGCGGCTCCGTCACCGACGGCATCGACGGCGCGCTGGTCGCGCCGACGGGCCGCCACCTCGCCTTCGGCCCGCGGCCGGACACCCAGTTCCGGATCTCCTGGCAGGTCCCGGCACCGGTGAAGCGGCCGTTCCTGCGCTTCGGCCGCCACCCGTGGGACCTCTCGCACAAGGTGGAGGCGGAGGTGCGCGCCCTGCACACCCCGGCGCTCACCCCGACCGGCACCCCGGTCGACCAGTACTACCTGCACGTCGCGCTGGACCACCTGCAGCCCGACACCACCTACTACTACGGCGTCGGCCACCAGGGCTTCGACCCGGCGTCCGGCCAGGCGATCTCCACCCTGTCCACCTTCCGCACCGCGCCGGCCCGGCACGGCCGCGGCGGCCGCCCGTACGAGCCGTTCACCTTCACCGCCTTCGGCGACCAGGGCGTCTCCTCGCACGCCGCCGGGAACGACCACGTGATCCTGGCCCAGAAGCCGGCCTTCCACCTGCACGCCGGCGACATCTGCTACGCCGACCCGGCCGGCTCCGGCCAGGACTCCGACAAGTCGGTGTACTCGGCCACCACCTGGGACGCCTTCCTGGTGCAGACCGAGACGGTCGCCGCGAAGGTCCCGTGGATGGTCTCGTACGGCAACCACGACATGGAGGCCTGGTACTCGCACCACGGCTACGGCGGCGAGGACGCCCGGTTCTTCCTGCCCGGCAACGGCCCGGACCCGCGCACCGCGCCCGGCGTGTACTCCTTCGTCTACGGCAACGTCGGCGTGGTCTCGCTGGACGCCAACGACGTCTCCTACGAGATCCCGGCCAACCTCGGCCTGACCGCGGGCCGGCAGACCGCCTGGCTGGAGCGGACGCTGCGCTCGCTGCGGGCCGACGAGGGCGTCGACTTCGTGGTGGTCTTCTTCCACCACTGCGCCTTCTCCACCACCCACCAGCACGCCTCCGAGGGCGGGGTCCGCGAGGCCTGGGTGCCGCTCTTCGAGAAGTACCGGGTGGACCTGGTCGTGAACGGCCACAACCACGTGTACGAGCGCACCGACGCGATCCTCGGCAACAAGGTGGCGAAGGCGGTGCCGAGCGGCGGCACCGTCGAGCCGGCCAAGGACGGCGTGGTGTACGTGACGGCGGGCGCGGCCGGCCGCAGCCTGTACTCCTTCGACGCACCGGACAGCTACGAGGGCCACGAGAAGCGGGTGGACTCGGTGGCCACCTTCCACTTCGCCAAGGGCGGGGTGAAGGTGCCGGAGACGGTGGAGTGGTCGCGGGTGCGCTACACCGGCTACTCCTTCGTGCGGGTGGACGTCGCCCCGGCGCACAAGGGCCGCACCGCCACCATGAAGGTCACCGCCCTCGCCGAGGACGGCACGCAGGTCGACCACTACACGATCGCCCGCCGCGCGGGCGAGTGCACGGCGCACTGAGGCCGGACGCGGCGGGCCCGCCTCCGGTCGGGGAGGCGGGCCCGGTGTCGTCGCTCAGCCCAACTTCGCGAGTTCCGACGCCAGTTCGTCGCTGTGGCGGAAGGTCAGGCCGGCCAGGGCGACGTGCTTCCAGCGAACGGTGAGGTCGCCGTCCAGGATGAACACCGAGCGGCGCAGGCCGAGTCCGGGCACCGCGATGCCGTACGCCTTCGCGACCGTGCGGTCGGTGTCGGCGAGCAGCGGGAAGGCGATCCGGTGCCGGTGGGCGAACTGCTCGTGGCTGTCGAGGCCCTGCGGGCTGATGCCCCAGACGGTGGCGCCGAGCCCGGTGAAGCGCTCCAGGTCGGAGGTGTACTCGCAGAGCTGCTTGGTGCAGACGGGCGTGTCGTCGCCGGGGTAGAAGACCAGCACCAGCGGGCCGCCGCCCTTGGCGTCGGAGAGCCGGTACTCATGGCGCTGCGCGGTGTCCCCGGCGAGCAGCAGGCCGGGCAGGGCGAAGTCGGGGGCCTGGGTTCCGGCCTCGGGCGGCTTGGGCATGGACGTCCCTTCCGGACATCAGGTAGACAGACCTGTCTGTCTTCTTGCAGCCCGATGCTAGCCCGGTCGCACGGCGGGTGTCATGCACCCTGCCGTGCGATCGGGCCGCGGTCACTGCCGGTAGGTGGCCAGGAAGCGGCCGATCCGGCTGATCGCCGTCTCCAGGTCGTCGGCGCGCGGCAGGGTGACGAAGCGGAAGTGGTCCGGGCGCGGCCAGTTGAAGCCGGTGCCCTGGACGACGTGGATCTTCTCGCGGAGCAGCAGGTCCAGCACGAACCGCTCGTCGTCGACGATCTTGTGCACCTCGGGGTCCAGCCGCGCGAAGGCGTACAGCGCGCCCTTCGGCTTGACGCAGCTGACGCCCGGGATCTCGTTCAGCGCCCGGTGGGCGACGTCGCGCTGCTCGGTGAGCCGGCCGTTCGGCAGGGTGAGGTCGTTGATCGACTGGTGGCCGCCGAGCGCCGCCTGCACCGCGTACTGCGCCGGCACGTTCGGGCACAGCCGCATGCCGGCCAGCATGGTCAGGCCCTCCAGGTAGTCCGCGGCCCGCTGCTTGGGGCCGGACACCGCCAGCCAGCCGCTGCGGAAGCCGGCCACCCGGTACGCCTTGGACAGGCCGTTGAAGGTGAGGGTGAGGACGTCGTCGGCGAGCGCGGCCAGGCAGTGGTGCTCGGTGCCGTCGTAGAGGATCTTGTCGTAGATCTCGTCGGCCAGCACCATCAGGCCGTGCCGGCGGGCGAGGTCGAGGATGCCCTCCAGCAGTTCCCTGGAGTAGACGGCGCCGGTCGGGTTGTTGGGGTTGATGACGACGATCGCCCGGGTGCGGTCGGTGATCTTCGAGGCGATGTCGTCGAGGTCGGGGAACCAGTCGGCCTGCTCGTCGCAGAGGTAGTGCACCGCCCGGCCGCCGGCGAACCGCACCACCGCCGTCCACAGCGGGTAGTCCGGCATCGGGACGAGCACCTCGTCGCCGTCGTCCACCAGCGCCTGCACGGCCATCTGGATCAGCTCGGAGGCGCCGTTGCCCAGGTAGACGTCGTCGACCGTCATGCCGGTGACGCCGCGCTGCTGGTAGTACTGCACCACCGCGCGGCGGGCCGGCAGGATGCCGCGCGAGTCGCTGTAGCCGTGGGCGTTCGGCAGGTTGCGGATGATGTCCTGGAGGATCTCCGGCGGCGCCTCGAAGCCGAACGGCGCGGGGTTGCCGGTGTTCAGCCGCAGGACGCTGTGCCCGGCCTCCTCCAGGGCGTTCGCCTGGTCGACCACCGGGCCACGGATCTCGTAGCACACGTCCTTGAGCTTGCTGGACTGCCGAAACTCCACTGCGGCCTCCCGACCTCACCTCTGGTTGCTTTGTTCTACCAAGTAACCACTTGGAAAGTCCAACCTTTTGGCTATGCTGATCCCCATGCCACGCCGAAGCTACGACCAGTACTGCGCCGTCGCCCGCGCCCTGGACGCGGTGGGGGAGCGCTGGAGCCTCCTGATCGTCCGTGAACTCCTCGGCGGGCCCCGCCGCTACACCGACCTGCACGCCGACCTGCCCGGCGTCTCCACCGACATCCTCGCCGCCCGGCTCAAGCAGCTGGAGGGCGAAGGACTGGTCGAACGCCGCCGGCTGGAACGCCCCGCCAACGCCTCGGTGTACGAACTCACCGCCCGGGGCCAGGAGCTGCGCCCCGTCCTGGAGGCGCTCGCCGTCTGGGGCGGCCCCGACCTCGGCGAGCCCCGGCCCACCGACGCCGTCCGCGAGCACTGGTACACCGCGGTCGGCTGACGGCCCCTCCGGCGCACGCCCCCGGTCCTGCGGCGGCCTGACCGCTCCGGGTGAGCGGCCGGCCGCCGCGGTGTGTCCCGCGCCCGCCCCGGCCGCCCGCCCCTACGGTGGGCGGCGGGAGGCGCACATGGCACGGGTGATCACACAGGCCTCGATGTCCCTGGACGGATTCATCGCGGACCACTCCGACCAGGTCGGGGCACTGTTCGACTGGTACTCCAACGGGGACGTGGAGGTCACCGGCGCCGACCCGGACCGGGTGTTCCGGGTCTCGGCCGCCAGCGCGGAGTACCTGCGCTCCGCCTGGTCCACCGTCCGCGCCACGGTGATCGGCCGCCGTCTGTTCGACATCACCAACGGCTGGGACGGCAGGCCGCCGGTCGGCGAGGCCGTCTTCGTGGTCACCCACCGCCCGCCGGACGAGTGGGACTTCCCCGACGCACCGTTCACCTTCGTCACCGGCGGCCCGGCCGAGGCGGTCGCCCTCGCCAAGCAGTACGCCGGGGACGGGGACGTCGCCGTCACCCCCGGCGACGTCGGCGGCCAGGCCTTCGCGGCGGGCCTGGTGGACGAGGTCCTGGTCGACCTCGTCCCGGTGGTGTTCGGCGCCGGCGTGCACTACTTCGGCGGCTACCACGGCTCACCGCTGGTGCTGGAGGACCCGGAGATCGTCCAGGGCGACCGGGTGTGCCACCTGCGCTTCCGGGTCCGCCGCGACTGACCGCCCCGGCCGGCCGCTGTCCCGGCCGCCGCCGGCTCGGTCACCCGCCGGTGACGCCGTCGGTGTGCTCGCGCAGCAGGTCGGCGTGGCCGTTGTGGCGGGCGTACTCGGACACCAGGTGGAAGAGGACCAGGCGCAGCGAGTACTCCTCGCCGTCCAGCACGAAGGTGTCGTCCAGCGAGGCGCCGGCCAGGACCTCGTCGGCGAGCCGGCGCTCCTCCAGCAGCCGGGCGTAGTCCTCCTCGGCCCGCGCCGGGTCCAGCTCGTCGAAGTCGGCGTCCTTGTTCGGGCTCTCGGAGTACAGCCGCGGCACCGGCAGTCCGGCGAAGCGCTCGCGGAACCACGTCCGCTCGACCTTCGCCAGGTGGCGGATCAGGCCCAGCAGCGAGAGGTTCGACTCCGGCAGCGGGCGCAGTGCGAGCTGTTCGCCCGTCAGGCCCTGGCACTTGAACAGGAAGGTGTCGCGCTGCCAGGCGAGGTAGCCGGTCAGCATCTCGCGCTCGCCGGCCACGAGGGAGCCGCCGGTGCGCTTGGTGTCGGGTGCGGTCCAGGTCATGGCGCGATCATGCCGCCCGGCCGAAGCACCGCGCCAGTGCCTTTCCCGCCGTCAGCCGCCGGAGGGCGCCGTAGCCGAGCAGCGCCAGGCCGGCCCCCGCGAGCGAGCCGAACGCGACGGTGGGGACGAGCTCGTACGCGGGCTCCGGGCCCGGTCCGCCGGACCACCGCGCGATCCGCAGTGCCGTGCCCGCCGCGGCCGCCAGCACGATCCACCCGTACACCGCCCACCGGGCCCGGGGGCCCAGCGCGGGCACCGGCCCAGGGAGCGGACCGCTCGCCGCGACGGGTGCGCTCCGGCGCCGGGACTCGCGCAGCAGCCACCATGCGAGGACGGCCAGCGCCACGGCGGACGTCCCGTACTGCAGCACCGCGTGGAGCGGCCGGCCCGCGACCGCGGTGCGGTCCAGCACCGGGAACAGCCGGACACCGAAGCGGCCCGGGTGGGTGAAGCCGTCCCAGCCGACGTGGCTGGCCGCACCGAGGGCCGCCGAGACGGCGAACCAGCCGGCCCGTCGCAGCGCGCTGCCGCCCGCGCGCGGTGCGACGGCCGGTACCTGCGGCACCCACCGTGCGGGCAGCAGGGCCGCCAGCGGTTCGCGCAGCAGCAGGTGCCAGAGGCCGACCAGCACGGCGGCGACCGCCACGTCCACGGTCGGCACGCCCCACCAGGCGTGGGTCACCGCCCCGAGCCCGAACGCCCCGGGCACGACCGAGTCGGCGAAGTACGGCACGTCCGGCGCCGTCGACCCGGCGACCAGGGCGGCGGCCACCAGCGGCCCGCGGCCCCGCCCGCGGGTGATCAGCGGCAGCACGGCGGCGGGATGACTCAGCGTGAACGGCATCCGCCCACGCTATCCGGGTGTGCCCGTTGTGTCCGCCCCGCGCCGAGGTGATGACGGACCGTCACCTCGGCCCCATAAGTGCGGCTGGGACATCTCCAAATGGAATCTTCTTGCCATGATGCAGAGTGATATTGCACCTACTCTGTGCAATTTCACTATTTGACGGGCCGTCTAACGGTAGATCACGAAACATAACGTTTGCATTACGTCGCATACGGATCCGATGATGCATCGGTCTGGACCAATGCTCCGCCTGTCGACCAACTCCACTTTTTCACAATGAACTTGACGGATCATCGGGATGAATTGTGGAGTCGTTGAACCCCGTACTTCTTCGCGCGTAGAACACGTGCACCCAAGTCGATCGAACGTTCTGGCAGGATTCCCGGCACTCAACCCCTCCAAGGAATGAGGTCTGGTTTTGTCCGGTCGTAGAAGAGCGGTCAACCGGCGGAAGGGCGGCCGCGTCATGCTGGTCGCCGCCGTCGTGGCCGCAACGGGGGTCTTCGTGGGCAGCGCCGCGATGGGCGGCGTCTTCACCGAGGAGCGGACGACGGCTGCGGCCGGCGTGTCCGCCGACGGGTCCGCGCCGGCCGCCGAACCCGCGCACGACAAGGCCCCGGAACCGGTGGTCTCGATACCGAGCAACGACCCGCCGCGCGGTCTGGTGTACACCGGACTCAAAGCGGCACCCAAGGGCGACAAGTGCGTCGGCGTCCTGCGGACCGCCGAGGGCAACTGCACCCACGGGCCGGACGCGCCCCCCAAGGGCGTGGACGTCAAGAAGGACACACCGCCGGCGGTGAAGGCCGAGGAGCCCGCCGCCGCACCCGGCAGCACCGCCCCCGCGGGCCAGACCGCACAGGCGCCGACGGCCGGCACGGAGGCGGCCGTCGACGCCACGGCCGCCCGGGCCGCCCCGGCCGCCCCGGCGCCGAGCGCGACCGCCAAGCCCGCCCGCACCGCGGCCGCCGGCCCGGCCGACCAGACCGTCCAGTGCGACGGCGACGGCAGCAGCGGCAACCGCATCCAGGTGGTGTACGCCCACGGACCCGGCAAGGACCGCTACGCGCAGTACGCCGCGTCCTTCCGCAAGTGGGCCGCCGACGCGGACACCATCTACTACGCCAGCGCCCAGGAGACCGGCGGAGTCCGGCACATCCGCTACGTCACCGCCGCGGACTGCACCCCCTCGGTGCTCAACGTCGAGTTGCCCGACTCGGCCCTCGCCGAGTTCAGCGCGATGAACAACGCCCTCGCCCAGAAGGGCTTCAACCGCAAGGACCGCAAGTACATGGTCTTCGCGGACGCCAACGTGTACTGCGGCATCGGCACCTTCAACGGCGACGAGCGTCCCGGCCAGGACAACCTGTCCAACTTCGGCCCCTCGTACGGCCGTACCGACTCCGGCTGCTGGAGCGGCTCCACCGCCGCGCACGAACTCGGCCACAACCTCGGCGCGGTGAACAACAGCGCGCCCAACACCAGCCGCGGCGCGCACTGCACCGACGAGTGGGACGTCATGTGCTACTCCGACTCGCCGTACTACCCGGCGATGCGGACGGTCTGCCCCGAGCGCGGCCACGACGAGCGCCTCGACTGCAACCACGACGACTACTACAACACCAGTCCCAAGGCCGGCAGTTACCTCGCCACCCACTGGAACATCGCGAACAACCAGTTCCTGATGACCGGCGGCGGAAGCACCAACCCCGACCCGAACCCGAACCCGTCGCCGACCTCCTCGCCGACCCCGTCGCCCAAGCCGAGCCCGACCGGGCCGACCGGCACCACCGGCCCCGTGCCGACCGTCGGCAGCCTCGCCTCCGACTCCGCGGTGCTCAACTGGCCCGCCGTCAACGGCGCCGACTGGTACCAGGTCCGACTGAACGGCAACTTCCTCACCTGGGTGCAGCAGAACTCGGTGCGCATCTACAACCTGCGCCCCGACACCGACTACAGCGTCGCGGTGGCCTTCCGTGACCGCTCCGGCAAGGACTCCTCGCCGGGCCGCACCGTCACCTTCCACACCCCGAAGGCCGGCAGCACCACCACGCCCAGCGCGGCCTACACCCTGGTGAACGGCGCCAGCGGGCTCGCCGCCGAGATCTGGGGCGGCAAGTCGGCCGACGGCACCGTGCTGGTCGCCTCCCAGCCCAACGGGTACACCGGTCAGCGCTGGTACTTCGACGACGCCGGCGACGGCTACTCCCGGATCCGCTCCGCGGTCTCCGGCAAGTGCCTGCAGCTCGGCGGCGCCGCCGGCGCCGGCCAGTGGGTGTACCAGCAGCCCTGCAACGGCTCCTCGGCCGCCCAGCAGTGGCGGATCGCGACCGCCGGCGGCGGCGTCACCGTCACCGCCCGGGGCAGCTCGCTCGTCCTCGGCATCTCCGGCCGCCCCTACTACGGCGCCTGGCTGATGGAACTCCAGGACCCGAACGGCTCCGGCTACCACACCTGGACGGTCCAGAAGGCGTCCTGACGCCCCGCCGAGCCACCGGGGGCCCGCCGGCCACGCGGGCGGGCCCCCACCGCACCACCCACTGCCCAGGAGCGCACGCCCATGCCCGACCGACGTTCCGCGGCGGCCTCGGCCGTCCTCGCCGGCCTCCTCGTCCTCGGCCCGGCCGCGACCGCCCACGCCCACGGCGACACCATCGCCCTCACCGTCACCGGCAGCACCGGCGGCCACCCGCAGGCCACCGCCCTGTGGGAGAACGACCGCGACCCGGTCGAGGAGCGGATCGCGGGCACCTTCTCCGCGACCGCCCCGGACGGCACCGCCCTCGGCCCCTGGCGGCTGGTGGCGGTACCCGGCCGGCCCGGCGTCCTCACCACGGCCGAGGTGCTGCCGCCCGGCCACTGGACCGTCACCGCCGAGACCGCCTTCCCCGGACTCGGCCGCTACCAGGGAACCCTGGACGTGCCGGTGACCGACCCGCCGGGCTCCGCCCCGTCGGCCGGACCGACCGCCGCCACCCAGGGCCCCACCGCCGCGACCCCCTCGCCGGGCACCGTCGCCGACCCCGTCCCGGCGGGAACGGCGGCCCCGTCCGGCGGGCCCGCTCCCTCCGGCAGTCCGGCACCGGCCACCGCCGCGCCCGACGACGACCGGGACCGGCCCGCCTGGCTGCTCGCGCTCGCCGGCCTCGGCACCGCCGTGCTGGCCGGGGGCGCCGTCGCGGCCGCCGTCCACATCCTCCGGCGCTCCGCCCGTTCCTGACGGAGCGCCGTCCCCACCCTCCGTGGGCCCGCCCGGCACGTCCCGACCGGCACGCCCGACCCGGCGTGCCCCGGCCCCGGGCGCATCCGGCCCACGCGTCCGCGCCGCCGGTGACCACGCCGGCCCGGCCCCGGACCTTCGGATCAAGGAGCACCATGCACAGACTCCGCGCATCCCGCGGTAGGAAGACCCTGTTGGCCGCGATCGTCGCCGCGCTCTCCGGAGCCCTGCTCTTCGGCATCGGCGTCTTCGCCCAGGCCGCCTCCACCGGCACCGTGATCGGCGGCCAGGGCGGCTACCGGACGGTCAACCAGCGCACCCAGCCCTCGCTGACCGCCCGGATCACCGGCAGCTCCGCGGTCGGCGACCACGTCCCCACCGCCTGCCGCACCAGCGGCGACCAGGTCGAGGGCAACACCCGCTGGATCTGGTCCGGCACCTACTACATCGCCGACGCCTTCATCCGGGAGAACACCAACGGCCTGCCGGTCTGCGGCTCGACCACGACCACGACCACCGGCACCAAGACCCTCGCCATCGGCATGCAGAAGCAGGTCAAGACCCAGTGGTGCTGGGACGCCTCGGGCGTGACCATCGCGACCTACTGGGGGCGCAGCACCAGCCAGGAGGAGTTCTGCCGGCTCGCCGCCCGCGGCACCTGGGTGGACTGCAACAACCAGCCCGCCACGCTGGAGGACATGGCCAACGGCCTCGCCGGCCTCGGACTCTCCACCAGCGGCCGCAGCCTCTACCGCAGCGCCTCCTTCGCCGAGACCACGGCCGAGATCGCCGGCGGCCGCCCCTTCGCCGTCCGGATCGGCTGGCGCTCCGGCGGCGGCCACATGAACGTCATCTACGGCTACGACAGCACCAGCAACATGATCGCGGTCGGCGACCCGTGGCCCTCCACCCAGACCTACACCTGGTGGAACTACAACACCTACGTCAACAACAACTCGTTCCAGTGGACCCACTCCCGCATCGGCATCCACGGCTGAGGAGACGACCGACCGTGACCACCAACCCGCAGCTCCGCCGCGCGGCCGTGCTCGCCGCCACCGCCGGCCTCGCCCTGCTCGCCTCCGCCTCCCCGGCGCAGGCCGCCGACGGCCCCGACCTGGGCTCCGCCCAGCAGGTCCTGCAGTCCGGCCAGGTCCGGGACACCGTCTCCCGCTTCCTGACCGTCACCAGGCAGCAGTCCGCCGCGCAGGCCGCCCCCGCCGCCGACGGCGGCACGGTCGGCGCCCCGCGCAGCGCCGCCGCCCCGGCGGGCCCGCCCGCCTTCGACCTGAAGAACCCGGTGGCGCTCTACGAGCTCGCCCCCGACTTCGTCTCCGGCAAGGCCAGGCCGACCGCCGACGGCGCGCTGCGCCTGTCCTACCTCGCCTCCCGGGTCGACGCCGCCGACGGCCACCGTGCCGCCGTGCTGCTCGCACCGCAGGACCAGAAGGGCGGCGGCTGGCAGCTGGCCGGCATCCGGGACGGCGACGCCGAGGTCTCCCTCGCCGAACAGGGCACCACCCAGGCCCGCACCTTCACCGAGCCGCAGCTGCACGCCTGGTACCGGCTCACCGACAAGGGTCAGGTCGAGGCGCTCAACCAGGAGGCGACCAGCGGCCTCGGCGGCAAGCACAGCGTGACCCTCGCCGCCTACCAGAAGCTGGTCAGCGCCCGCTACGGCGACAAGCTCCCCGGCTCCGCCTACGACCGCAAGGGGGTCGCCGGCGGCTACCACGGCCTCGACGCCGCCGCCGCGCCCGCGGCCGGCACCCCGGACGCGGC
>NZ_BAAALD010000012.1:123047-130391 GCF_039528095.1 Kitasatospora arboriphila | reverse complement strand
GCGTCCCACTTCATCTCGTTCTCCGGGGTGACCATGGTGAATTCCCGGTCGAGAATGGTGGAGTACGTGGAGTCGCCGAGCCTGCCCGCGGGAACTGCCGTGCCGAAGTAGCGGCCGCTGACGGCCGCTGCGTCGGCGAGGGTGGTCGGCGTGCCGGCGTTCGACGTGAACGCGGCCTGGGCGACCAACGGTACGGCTGCACCCACGGCGGCGAGCGCCGCGGCGGCGGCGATCAGGCGGCGCGTCGGCGGCCGGCGGCGATGAGAGCGGTTCTGATCTGGCAACAACTTTTCCCTCTGGCGCAGTGGGCCTCGGTCTCGGCCACGGTTACCTGCCAGTTGCCGCCACGCACACAAAGGTTGCCGCGATCGGGAGGACTTTTTGTCGAGCCGCCAAGTTGCGCGCCGTCAGACACTGCGAGGCCGCGGGCCGTTCGGCCTGCGGCCCCGCTCAGGGGGTCGGGATCAGGAGGGGTCGCCGTACTGGAGACCGCGACCGTTGGTACCGATGTACACCCGGCCGTAGGTGTCGGGGTCACCGGTGACGATGCGCGAGCCGGCGAAGTTGCCCCACTGGTGCGCGTCGTCGTTGATCCGGACCCAGCTCGCGCCCTGGTCGGTGGAGCGGAAGACCCCGGCGACGCCCTTGACGGTACCGATCAGGTACAGCGCCTGGTACGAGGTGCCCGGTGCGGCCTTGCCGAAACCGACGGCGGAGGCGGACTCCACCGAGGACACCTTGGTGAAGCTGCGGCCGCCGTCGGTGGAGTGCAGCAGACCCGTACCGTCGCCGGCGAGCCACAGGTCGCCCGCGACACCGGGGACGGCGCTGAGCTTGCCACCCGGCAGGTTGCCGGAGCGGGCGGTGAAGTTCGCGCCGCCGTCGGTGCTGACGTAGAGCGTGCCGTTGCTCAGCGAGTAGAAGGTGTTGGCCGAGGACCGGTCGGCGACGACCACGGCATCGTTGCCGAGGCCGTTGACCCTCGACCAGCTCGCGCCCCGGTCGGTGGAGCGGTACGGGGCCTGGCCGGCCTCGGCCCAGACGAAGCTGGAGCCGTCCGCCGCGATCGCGATGTGGCCGCTGTCCGCGCTGGGCACCGGCTCGCCCTTGAAGCCGTTCCAGGTGTGGCCGCCGTCGGTGGAGAGGGCGCCGTCCTGCGCACCGCCCCGGCCGACCCGGACCACCAGCGAGGGGTTGGACTGGGCGTAGTCGACGGAGGTGCTGTTGTAGATCGTCGGGTTGGTCAGCCGCCCGGTGGGCTCCTTCGTCAGGTCGTCGTACACGAAGCCGCCCTGGTCGCCCAGCGAGGTGATGAGGGCGGCGGCGCCAGGCGGGGAGACCGCGTCGTAATACGCCGTCTCCTCCAGCCCGCGGGCTCCGATGAACCAGTGGCTGGTGCCGCCGTTGTCGGTCGCGTTGGCGTCCTTGCTGGCCCAGATGCCGTTGCCGGTGCCGTACATCACGTGCCCTGAGTCGAACGGGTCGATGCTCAGCGCGGTCATCCAGTGCCCGATGCCGGTGCCGAGGTACGGAGCGATGGAGGCGTCCCGCACGGACCTGTCGGACTGGGTCTTCCAGGTCGAGCCGCCGTCAGTGCTGCGGTAGACCTCGTCCTCGGGCCACCAGCGGTCGAGCGTGGTGACCATCACCGTCGACGGGTGCTGCGGATCGACGGCCAGGCCGGCGAATCCGTAGCCGCCCTGGGACGGGGAGACGTTCTTCCACGCCCCGCCGGCGGTGTTGTACTTCCACACCGAACCCGCCGTGACGCCGTTGGGCCCGGGGGCGTTGCTGTACGTCAGGTACAGCGAGCCGTCACCGGAGAGCACACCGTGCTGCGGCACCTGGCCAGTGGGCTGCCCGGAGACCGCATGCCAGGAGTCGCCACCGTCGGTGGACCGGTACAGGTTGGTGGACCTGTCGGCGACGCCGACGTAGATCGTGTTGCTGCCGGCCGGACCGTACGTCACGAAGGAGATGCCGGTGCCGAAGCTCGCGCCGTCCTTGACCGGGAACGAGGAGACCTGGTTCCAGGTCTGGCCGTGGTCGGTGCTGCGCCACAGGCCGTTCTTACGGGTGCCCAGCAGCAGGTTGTCGTGGTTCGCGGGGTCGATCACCAGACGCTCGCCCGCCCCGCGGGCGTCCTCGTTGCCGCCCAGCTTGAACGGCAGGTCGGTGCGCTGGAAGGTGCGGCCGCGGTCGGTGGAGCGCAGGATCGAACCGTTACCGGCCCAGTCGTTGGTGTAGGTGCCGGCCGCGAGGTAGAGCCGGTCCGGATCGACCGGGTCGGTGGCCAGCGACTCGATGCCCAGCAGGTTCCAGTCCTTCTGGCCGACCCAGTCGGTGAGCGGTGTCCACTGCTCGGCCCCGGTGTCCCAGCGGTACGCGCCACCCATGTCGGTGCGCGCGTACAACAGGCCCTTCTCCTTCTGGTTGAAGACCAGGCCGGTCACGTAACCCCCGCCCGCCACCGGGGCGTTCTTCCACACGTACGGTCCGGACCCGGTCTGCGCGCCGCCGCTGTCAGCCAACTTCACCAGCTTCCACTGCTGGTTGGCGCCACCCCACCCGGGCCACTGGATGATCTGCGCGCCCCGGTCCGTGGAGTTGCCCGTGACGTCCAGGACCTGACCGCTCTTGCGGGAGGTGAAGGTGACGGCGTCGGAACCGCGCACATCGTCGATCCGCCACTGCTGGGACGCTGAGGACCTGTCCGTCTGCTGCTCGGCGGCAGCCGCCTGGCTGGTCGAGTCGCCCGCTATGCCCAGCACCTTGCCGCTGTTGCGGTTCACCAGCTCGTAGTAGCCGTCCCCGGTGGACTTCAGTTTCCACTGCTGGTTGGCGGTGTTCTGGTCTGTCCACTGCTGGATCCGGGTGCCGTCGGCGGTAGAGAAGGCGTTGACGTCCACCACCTGGCCGCTGCGTACCGAGACCAGCCTGTAGTAGGCACCGTTGTCGACCGTCGCGGCCTGGGAGTCCTCGGGTGTGAACATGAAGTACGAGACGCCGGCGAGGGGCACACCGAGCGCCAGAGCGGTGGCACTGAAACGACGGCGGTGACGCCCGCGGCGCCCGCGGGTGGGGTTGCTCATGGGTAGACGTTCTCCTTGCGAACTGTGCACGAGGGGAAGGCGGATCGGGACACCGGAACTGGCCGGATCTACTTCCTTGTGGTCACAGGCTCCGCAAAGGGTTGCCGCGAGCCGGAAACTCTTCCGGTCGCCTCGTGGTGAGGTGGACGTTGATCAGAGTCCAGGGTGACGTCGGTGCCCTCGGCGTCGACGTTCCACACGCGCGTAGCCCAGAAGGGTCGGCGCCCTCACAAGCGGCTCAAGAACACGGCTGAGCAGGCATATCGGATGCGGTGGCGCTGAAGAGCACGGCCGCACACGTCGGCTGAACGGCTCCTGCCGATGCGCCACCGGCGCGGACCAGGCCGTCCAGCCATGCCCGGCGGCGGGTGAGCACGGACGGTTGGCGGTTCACTCGTCATCCGTTTCTCCGCGCAGATACGCCTGACGTCACGCGCGACCGGCGCCGCACCACCCGAGTGCAGCGCTCCCTTGCCCCGAGACCCGGGCCGGGCGGAGCTCGAAGAGATTCGCCGGCTCTTTGACGGCCAGCTCGTCCACTGTGATGCCCTCGGCTGTGGCCTGCTCACGCAGACGGACCTCAACACCGTCCGGCACCTGAATGGACATGCGGACACCGCGCGCCTGCACAGGAGGGCCGGAGCTCGGCGGAGACAATCCGGCCGCCCGGTAGGCCTGTACAGCGAAGCGCCGTCCCGGAAAGCGAAAGTCGCTCGGGACGGCGCTCGTCTGTAGGTCAGTCAGCCAGCGGCAGGTAGACCCGGTTACCCTGGGCCGCGAACTCCTCCGACTTGGCCTTCATGCCCTCGACGGCCTCCGCGTCGTACTCGGGCTCGGGCGCACCGTCGCCGTACTTCTCTGTGATGGTTCGACTGATCTTCATCGAGCAGAACTTCGGCCCGCACATGGAGCAGAAGTGCGCGGTCTTGGCGGGCTCGGCGGGCAGCGTCTCGTCGTGGAAGTCGCGGGCGGTCTCGGGGTCGAGGGCCAGGTTGAACTGGTCCTCCCAGCGGAACTCGAAGCGCGCGTCGGAGAGCGCGTCGTCCCAGGCCTGGGCGCCGGGGTGGCCCTTGGCGAGGTCGGCCGCGTGGGCGGCGATCTTGTAGGTGATGACGCCGGTCTTCACGTCGTCCCGGTTGGGCAGGCCCAGGTGCTCCTTGGGCGTGACGTAGCAGAGCATGGCGGTGCCCCACCAGGCGATCATCGCGGCGCCGATGCCCGAGGTGATGTGGTCGTAGCCGGGCGCGACGTCCGTGGTGAGCGGGCCGAGGGTGTAGAAGGGCGCCTCGTCGCAGATCTCCTTCTGGAGGTCCATGTTCTCCTTGATCTTGTGCATCGGGACGTGGCCCGGGCCCTCGATCATCACCTGGACGTTGCGCTCGCGGGCGATCCGGCCGAGCTCGCCGAGCGTCTGCAGCTCCGCGAACTGGGCCTCGTCGTTGGCGTCCGCGATCGACCCCGGGCGCAGGCCGTCACCGAGCGAGAAGGTGACGTCGTACGCGGCGAGGATGTCGCAGAGCTCCTCGAAGTTGGTGTAAAGGAAGTTCTCCTCGTGGTGCGCCAGGCACCAGGCGGCCATGATCGAGCCGCCGCGGGAGACGATGCCGGTCTTGCGGCGGGCGGTCAGCGGCACGTAGCGCAGCAGCACGCCGGCGTGCACGGTCATGTAGTCGACGCCCTGCTCGCACTGCTCGACGATGGTGTCGCGGTAGACCTCCCAGCTGAGGTCCTCGGCCCGGCCGTCGACCTTCTCCAGCGCCTGGTAGAGCGGCACGGTGCCGATCGGCACGGGGGAGTTGCGCAGGATCCACTCGCGGGTGGTGTGGATGTTGCGGCCGGTCGAGAGGTCCATGACGGTGTCGGCGCCCCAGCGGGTCGCCCAGGTCATCTTCTCGACCTCCTCCTCGATCGAGGAGGTGACCGCGGAGTTGCCGATGTTGGCGTTGATCTTCACCAGGAAGTTGGTGCCGATGATCGCCGGCTCGACCTCGGGGTGGTTCACGTTGACCGGGATGACGGCCCGGCCGCGGGCGACCTCGTCGCGGACGAACTCCGGGGCGAGCCCCTCGCGCAGCGCCACGAACTCCATCTCGGGCGTGATCACGCCCTGCTTGGCGTACGCGAGCTGGGTGACGGCGGCGCCGGCCCGGCCGCGCAGCGGGCGCCGCGGGCGGCCGGGAAAGACCGCGTCGAGGTTGCGGAGGTTCCCGCCGCGCGGCGAGGTGTGCTTGATGCCGTCGTCCTCGGGGCGGGCCTCGCGGCCCTCGTACTCCTCGACGTCGCCGCGCTGGCGGATCCAGGCGTCGCGCAGGGCGGGCAGGCCGCGCCGCACGTCGGGCTCGTAGGAGGGGTCGGTGTACGGGCCGGAGGTGTCGTACAGCGGGACGGTGCGGCCGTTGGTGAGGAGGACCTCCCGGTAGGGCACCCGGAGGTCGGGGCGGCTGCCCTCGCGGTGGGCCTTGCGCCAGGCCGGGGTCGGGTAGCCGGTGGACGCGCTGCTGACGCCCCGGCCGGAGACAGACTGCGGCTGTGCTTCAAAGGTGGTCATGAGACCCTCTACTCCCTACGCCGGCATTACCCGGTCAGGTTCCTGCGGTCGGCGCAGCGGTCGGTCCGTGTACCGCGGACCCTTCAGCGCCCTCTCAGCCCGGTGCTCCGAGCTCCCGTTGGCTGCAGGCGGATGCCTGCAACAAGACGTCAACACCGTAGCGGCAGCGTCGTGGCAGGTCCAGACGGGTTCCGGCCAGTGGACGGGCGCGGCAGACTGGCCGGCATGGTGGGCAGCACAGGGCGGGTGACCGGGCGGACGGGACCGGGGCTGGTGGGCGAGGTGATGGTGTTCGTCCCCGAACGGCACGGGACGGAGGCCTTCCTGGCGTATCCGGCGGTGCCGGGCGAGGAGCTGGCGGTGGGCACCCCGGTGGTGGTCGTGGAGTACCAGCCGCCGCGCACGGTGTACGTCGCGGCGGTCCTTTGACGGAATCTTGACGCACTCCTGGACGAAACACGGCCGCCGGGCCCTTCCCCGGCGATCACGACAGGCGCAGAATCTCCTGCTGCCGCCGGCTACCGCGCCTTCCTGCACACCAGAGCGCAGCCACGGGACACCGGCGTGCCCTGAAGGGGGAATCAGCCGATGTTGATCGGCATCGCGGGGGCCGTCGCGGCTTCCATCGTCGTCCTGGTCGTGCTCTTCAAGCTCATGTGGCGGGTCGCCGAGCCGAACGAGGCACTGATCATCTCCGGGTCCCGGCACCGCTCCGAAGGGGTCGCGGACGGGCTCGGGTTCCGTATCGTCACCGGGCGCGGCACGCTGGTGCTGCCCGGTGTCCAGGTGGTGCGCCGGCTCTCGCTGGACCTCAACGAGGCCGAGCTGGACGTCGAGTGCGTGACGTCGCAGGGCATCCCGGTGCACGTCAAGGGCGTGGTGATCTTCAAGGTCGGCGACGACCCGGTGTCGATCGCCAATGCCGCCCGCCGCTTCCTCGACCAGCAGAAGATGATGGGCCACCGGGTCCACAACGTCTTCGCCGGCCATCTGCGGTCCATCGTCGGCGGGTTGACGGTCGAGGACATGATCCGTGACCGGGAGCGGATGACCGGGGAGACCCGGGCCGCGTCCGGCAGCGAGATGGAGAAGCTCGGCCTGATCATCGACTCGCTGCAGATCCAGGAGATCCTCGACCCGACCGGCTACATCACCAACCTGGCCGCCCCGCACGCCGCCGCGGTGCAGCGGGACGCCCGGATCGCCGCCGCGGAGGCGGACCGCCGGGCCACCGAGGCCGAGCAGGAGGCGTTCGCCCGCAAGGCCGAGGCCACCCGCAACTCGGGCATCCAGCAGGCCGGTTACCAGGCCGAGCTGGAGACGGCGCAGGCCCGGGCGTTCCAGGCCGGTCCGCTGGCGCAGGCCGCGGCCCGGCAGGAGGTCGTCGTCCAGGAGACCAAGGTCGCCGAGCTGGAGGCGGACCGCAAGGAGCAGCAGCTGCAGGCGGACGTCCGCAAGCCGGCCGACGCCCGGGCGTACGAGACCCGGACGAAGGCGCAGGCCGACCGCGACGCCCGGATCTCGGCGGCCGAGGCGCTGGCCCGGGAGACCGAGCTGAAGGCCGCGGCCGAGGCGAACCGGGTGAAGATCGCGGCCACCGCGGAGGCGGAGGCCACCAAGGCCCGCGGTCTGGCCTCGGCCGAGGCCACCCGGGCGAACGGGCCAGGGCGCGGCGGGGGGGGGGGGGGGGGGGGGGCGGGGGGG
>NZ_BAAALD010000012.1:102954-123037 GCF_039528095.1 Kitasatospora arboriphila | reverse complement strand
CTGGCCCCGGCCGAGCCCCCCCGGGCGACGGCCCAGCCCGAGGCGGCGGCCGCGGAGGCCAGGGGCCTGGCGGCGGCCGAGGCGGCCCGCGCGCTCGGCCTGGCCGAGGCGGAGGCGATCAAGGCGCGGGCGTCGGCCCTGGCGGAGAACCAGGAGGCGGTCGTCGCCCAGCAGTTGGCGGAGAACTGGCCGGAGATCGTCCGGGCCGGCGCGGAGGCCTTCGGCAACGTCGAGCACATGGTGCTGCTGAACGGCGCCGAGGGCATGGGCGAGATGATGGCCAAGGCGCTCACCATGGGCGGCACGGGTCTCGGTCTGGCCCGGCAGTTGCTCGCCGCGATGGGCCAGCAGCAGGCTCCGGCCGAGCCGGTGGCCGCGGCCGGGCGCGCGGTGAGCCACGCCATCCCCGTCCAGGAGGGCGCGGAGGGCTGAGCACGGCAGCAGCCCGCCCGGCCGCGGTGTGCGGCGGGGCGGGCTGCTGCGTGTCCGGGGGCGGGCGGGGCCGTTCAGGCCCGGTAGGCCTCGGCGAGGGCGGTGAAGACGGCCTTGGGGCGGCGGACGCCGTCCTCCAGGGCGACCGCGCCGTACGAGCCGAGGTCGAGGTCGTGGGCCGGGTCGCCGGGGCGGTGCGGGGCGCGGTAGCCGGCCCAGGTGAACCAGAAGGCGGCGTCCACGCCCTCCTCCTCGAAGACCGGCAGCAGCTCCTGCAGGTGGCGCACCTGCTCCTGCTCGTCGCGGACGAGTCCGGCGCGGACGGCGGGCGGCTGCGCGGTGCGGTCGATCACGTCCCAGCCGAGGCCGCCGCGGTCGCCGGCACCGGCGTAGGTGCAGCAGCCGAACTCGGTGACGGCCACCGGCTTGCCGTGGGCGGAGTGGGCGCGCAGCTCGTCGCGGTAGCGGGCGGCGTTGTGGGCGTCCCGGTAGGCGTCGACGGCGACCAGGTCGAAGGGCGTCCAGTCGATCCGCTCCCAGACGCCGGAGGCGTAGGTGATCCGGCCGCCGAACGCGGCGCGGCAGGCGGCGGCGGTGTCGGCGAGGAAGGCGTCGAGGCGGGCGGTCACGGCCGGCATGGTCCGCCAGGTCTCGGGGCGGAAGAGGGCGGCGATCCGCTCGCCGAGGTCGGCGCCGGGCAGGAACCCGTCGGCGAAGAGGGTGAGTTCGCAGCCGAGGACGAGGACCACCTCGGCGCCGACGGCCCGCAGCCGCTCGGCGCGGCGGGCGCAGTCCAGCAGGACGGGCCGCATGGCCCGCTCGTCCAGGCCGCAGGGGAAGGGCGCGAACCAGACCTCCAGGCCGTGTGCGGCGGCGTGCTCGGCGGCGAGGGCGATCCGCTCAGGGTCGGCGCCGGTGATCCGGACGGCCGTGCAGTGCAGGTCCTCGGCGATGCTGCGCATCTCGGCGCGGACCTCGGCCGGGTCGAAGTGCGGCCGGGAGGACTGCCCGTCGGGGGTGAAGCCGGTGTCGTAGTTGATGCCCTTGGCGCGCATGGCGGTCGGTCCCCGTGGTCGTGGTGCGGCGGCTGGTGGGTCGGATGCTCGGTGCGGATGCCCGGTGCGGGTGTGCGGGTCACTCGGCGTCGGCGACGACCCGGTGGGCGATCCGCTCGGCGACGACGTTGCCGGCGAGGATGCCGACGCCGATCGCGGCGACCAGGAAGACGGTGCCGAGCCAGGCCATGGTCTCCACCGGCAGGGTGTAGGCGCCGACGACCCGGGCGACGCACTCGGCGACCAGGACGGAGCCCCAGACGAGCGAGAAGGTGCGTTCCTGGCGGCGGAAGGCGGCCGAGCCGGCGGCCAGCCGCTCCCAGGCGGCGTCCCGGGCGGCGATGCCCTTGACGATGAAGGGCTTGAGGCCGGCGGTCATCAGCGGGCGGCGGCCGAAGGCCGAGACGATGATCGAGATGCCGATGATGCTGCTGATCGCACCGTCCTTGGCGAGCATCAGCCGCGGGTCGCCGCTGATCGCGGAGAGCGCGATGCCGGCGGTGTTGACGACCAGCATGAGCAGCGCGAGCCCGTTGAGAGTGCGCTCGCGGAGCAGTCCGGCGACGGTGCGGACGGCCGGGACGGCGCTGGAGAGCGCCAGCGAGGGCACCAGGCCGAGGCCGAGGGCGCTGTGCGCGGCGAAGTAGACGCCGAGCGGGACGGCGACGTCGACCGCGAGCGGCCTGAGCGCCGCCAGCTTGGTGGCGGTGGCCTCGCTGCGGCCGCTCTTCGCGGTCTGCTCGGCCTGCTCGGTCTGCTCGGTCGTGTCGATCGCCGCGGTGGTGGTGATGGTGGCCATGGTGTCCGCTCCCCGTTGTCGGTGGTGCCCTGTTCCCGATGCATCGAGAATCCCGTGGACGGGGGGTCGCCCGGCAGTGTCGGCCGCACCGGGATCCGCATGACGGATGTCACGGCCGCGTCCCAGCAGGAAGGTTGGGGGTGATCGCCGGTCGGTCCTGAGTACGGGTACTCAGGCCGTGGGCGCCCGCGCCCCGGCAGCATGGCGGACATGGACCTTCGATTCCCGAGCGTGGGCATCACCGCGGTGGGCGCCGGCCTGCCGGCCCGGGTGCTGACGTCGCAACAGCTCCAGGACGAGGTGGTGGCGGGCAGCGGACTCCGGCTCCCCGAGCGGATGTTCGAGAAGGCCACGGGCATCGCGACCCGCCGCTTCGCCGCCGACGACGAGTACGCCTCCACGCTGGCCCTGGCCGCCGCCCGGAACGCCCTCGACGGCGCCGGGTACGACCCGCTCGACATCGACCTGCTGGTGTACGCCTCCGCCACCCGGGACGTCTGCGAACCCGCCACCGCCCACCTGGTGCAGGCCGAACTCGGCTCCCGGGCGCACGCGTTCGACGTCTCCAACGCCTGCAACAGCTTCATCAACGGCATCGACGTGGCCCGCGCGATGATCCTCGCCGGACGCGCCCGGCGCGCCCTGGTGGTCACCGGCGAGACGCCCAGCCGGGCGATGCGCCGCGACCCGTCCGGTCTGGCCGACTTCCGGGACGGCTTCGCCGGCTACACCTTCGGCGACGCGGGTGCGGCCGTGGTCGTCGAGCCGGTCGAGCGCGGCGGGATCCTCGACGTGGAGACCGAGACGGCCTCCGAGCACTGGGCGGTCGGCGGGATACCCGGCGGCGGCTCGCGCCACCCGCGCGGCGACGAGTACAGCTACTTCCGGGGCGGCGGCAAGGAGTTGCGCGGCGTCTTCGAGAAGATCGGCGGCGACATCCTGACCCGGGTGGCGGCCCGCACCGGCCTCGGCTGGGACGCCTACGCCCGGGTGCTGGTGCACCAGGTGACGCTGCCCTACCTGGAGCGCTTCGTGGAGCTCACCGGGGTGCCGGAGGAGAAGCTGGTGCTGACCGTGCCCGAGCTGGGCAACGTGGCCAGCGCCACCCTCGGCGTCCAGCTCGACCGGATCCACGGCGGACTCGCCTCCGGCGACAAGGTGCTGATGGTCGGCCTCGGCGGTGGCGTCAGCCTGATGACGATGGTCTGGGAGGTGCCGTGACCGCGCTCTGGGTGGTCGTCCCCGCGTACCGCGAGGAGGCCCGGATCGGCGGCACCCTGCGCGCCCTGGCCGCGCAGCGGGACACCGACTTCACGCTGCTGGTGGTGGACAACGCCTCGGACGACCGGACGGTCGCCGTGGTCGAGGAGTTCGCCGCCGGGGCGCCCTTCCCGGTGCACGTCCTGGTGGAGCCGGAGAAGGGCGTCGGCTGCGCCGTCGACACCGGGTTCCGGCACGCCATCGCGCACGGAGCCGGCCTGCTCGCCCGCACCGACGCCGACTGCCTGCCGGAACCCGGCTGGACGGCCGCCGCCCGCGCCGGGATGCTCGCCTCCCGCGGCCTGGTCTGCGGCCACATCACCGCCCGGCGCGACGAGCACGGGCCGGTCGGCCGCCGGGTGTTCCGGGCCCTGGTGGTGACGGGTGCCTTCTTCGGCCGGATCCGTCCCGCGCACCACCGTCGGCACGGCTTCCTGGTGCCCTACCGGATGCACGCGGGCAACAACATGGCGATCACCGCGGCCCTGTACGAGGCGGTCGGCGGGATGCCGCGCCGCCCCTCGCCGACCGACCGCACCTTCATCAACCGGGTCCGCCGGCACACCACCGCGATCGTGCAGCAGCGCGACATGGTGGTGCAGAACTCCACCCGCCGGATCCGCGCCTACGGCGTCCTCGGCACCGCCCGCTGGTACCTGGAGCGGGGCAGCGGCGGCCGCTCCGTCGACCCCCGATGAAGGAGCCGGACGTGCTCGACCACCTCAGCCGGGTGCTGCGCGAAGGCGCGGACCGCCCGGCCGTCCTCGGCTGCACCCGCAGCGGCTCCGTCCGGGTGCGGGCCCGCTGCGGCGAGATCGCCGACCTCGCCGACCGGTACGCCGCCGCGCTGCACCACGGCCACGGGCTGACCGCCGGGGACACCCTCGGCGTCGCCGTCCGGCCCGGGCCGCGCGCCCTGGCCCTGATGCTCGCCGCGCACCGGCTCGGCCTGCGCGCCGCCGTCCTCGACCCGTCCGCCGGCCCCGACGTGCTGCTCGCCCGCCTCGAACTGGCCCGCCCCGCCCTGGTCGTCGCCGACGCCGCCGCGCAGGCCGTGGCCGGCTGGGCCCGCGGCCTCGCCCGCCGCGCCTCGCTGGAACTGCCCCGGCTGGACGCGCTCGGCCCGGTCGCCACCGCCGGTCCGCGCCGCCCCGGCTGCGCCCCCGCCCTGCGCTCCACCGGCGGACGCCCGCCCGCCGGCTACGACGGGGACGGCGACGCCGTGATCGTCTTCACCTCCGGCACCACCTCGGCGCCGCGGGCCGTGGTGCACACCCGCGCCTCGGTCGCCGCCGGGATGCGGGCGGTCGCCGGGCTGGTCCGCCCGCAGGCCGGGCAGGCCGTGCTCGGCGGCACCTTCTTCGTCCTGGTGCCCTCGCTGGCGGCCGGTGCCACCGTCGCCCTGCCGGCCCGCTCGCCGAAGGTGCTCGGCCGGCAGGTCCGCCGCCTGGAGCCCTCCGAGACCTATCTGACGCCGCCGCAGCTGCGCGGCCTCGACCACCTCACCGGCCGGGTCTGGACGGGCTCCGCCCCCGCCTCCGCCGAGCTGCTGCGCCGCGCCAAGCAGGCCGGCGCGACCGAGGCCTGGGGCGTGTACGCGCTCACCGAACTGTTCCCGGCCGCGGCCGTCGAGGAGGCCGAGAAGTCCGCCTTCGACGGCGACGGCGACCTGCTCGGCCACCCGCTGCCCGGCGTCACCACCCGGCTCGCCGACGGCGGCGAACTGCTGCTCTCCGGGGCCGCCGCCCGCGACCGCTACCTCGGCGAACTCCCCGACCCGTGGGTGCGCACCGGCGACCGCGCCCACCTGGACGCCGACGGCCGGATCGTGCTCGCCGGCCGCTGCAAGGACATGGTGCTGCGCCGCGCCGAGAACATCTACCCGGGCCTGTACGAGCCCGCCCTGCACCTGCCCGGTGTCGAACTCGCCCTGCTGGTGGGCGTGCCCGCCGGGGACGGCGACGAGCGGCTGGTCGCCCTCGTCCAGCCGCGCCGCGGCACCGACCCGCGGCGGCTGCGGGCCGACCTGGAGCGCCCGCTCGCCCGGATGGGCAGTGCCCGCCCCGACGCCGTGCTGCTCGGCGAGGTGCCGCTGGCCGGCCGCTCCCGCAAGCCCGACCGGGCCGCCGCCGCCCGGCTGTGCGCCCGCGAGCTGGCCCGGTGACCGGGGACACGGCCGCCCGGGCCCGCACCCACCGCACCGCGCGGCGGCTCGACCGCAGGGTCTACCTGGGCTCCCACCCGGTGCTGTTCACGCTGCTCGCGGCCACCCGGCGCCGCCCGGTGCTGCGGCTCGGCCGCACCGTGCTGGTGCACGGCGCCGAGGCGTACCGCGAGGTGCTCACCCGGATCCCGCTGGACCGCACCGCCGAGGGCACCACCGGCGGCGCCGCCGCCCGGCGGACCGACGGCGGACTGCTCTTCGACCAGGACGGCGGCGAGCACCGGGCCGCCCGCCGCGACCTCACCGAACTGCTCGGGGCGAAGGGCACCGAACGGCTCCGCCCGGTCTGGCAGGCCGTCCTCGACCGCCGTCTGGGCGGGTTCACCGGCACCGTCGACCTGGTGGACGTCGTCCGGGAGCTCGCCGGGGCCACCGCCGCCGCGCTCACCGGCTCCGGCGCCGATCCGCTGCAGCTCGCCCGGGCCTGTGCCGACGCCGCGGCCGAGGCCGCCCGGGAGCACCTGCCGGGCCTGCCCCGGCGCACCTCCACGACGGCCGCCGAGCACCTCAACTCCCTGCTGCCGCACGGCCGGGACGCCATGCTCGCGGTCGCCGCGGTCAACACCACGATCGCCGCGCTGCCCAGGGCCGCCGCCTGGTGCGCCCGGGCCGGCCTGTGGGACGAGGTCTCGCCCGAACTCGCCGTCGAGCTGCTCCGGTTGACGGCCCCCTCGCCGCTGCTGCCGCGGGTCGCCGCCGACGAGGGCACCGCGGCCGGCTGCCCGATCGGCCGCGGCGACCGGCTCGTCCTGGTCGCCCGGCACGCGGCCGGCGCCCACCGCACCGGGCCCGCCGACCCGCAGGCCGCCCAGGCGGTCTTCGGTGCGGGCCCGCACGCCTGTCCCGGCGCCCGGCTCGCCCGCGCCCAGCTCACCGACTTCCTGGCCGTGCTGGCCCCGCACCGGCCGGTCGTCGTCCGGGCCGCGGTGGACCGGCGCGCCGCCCTGCCCGGCTACTCCTCGCTGCTCGTACGGAAGGGCTGACCGCATGCTCCGGATCGCCGTGACCGGCGCCAGCGGCTTCTGCGGCTCGTACGTCGCCCGGGCGGCCGCGGCGGGCGGGGCCGGCGGGGTGCCGCAGACCAGCCGCCCCGGCCCGGTCGGCCGCCACGTCCGCTGGGACGCCGCCGCCGAGGCCCCCGACCTGGCCGGCGCGGACCTGGTGGTGCACTGCGCGGCCGCCGTCGGCGACCACCCGCCGGGCTCGTCCGCCGAGGCCGAGCAGCACGCCGTCAACGTGGACGGCACCGCCCGGCTGCTGGAGGCCGCGGCCGGTCGGCCCGTGGTGTTCGTCTCCAGCGCCAGCGTCTACGACCCGCGCGCCGACCGCACCCTGGTCCGCGAGGACCACCCCACCGCCGGCGGCCACCGCAACGCCTACGGCCACACCAAGGCCGCCGCCGACCGGCTGGCCCTGGCGGCGGGCGCCGTGGTGCTGCGGCCGCGCGCCGTCTACGGGCCGGGCGATCCGCACCTGGTGCCGCGCCTGCTGGAGCGGGTCCGCCGCGGCCTCCTGCTGCTGCCCGGCCCGGACGTGCCGCTCAGCCTGACGGCCGTGCAGAACCTGGCCGACGCCTGCCTGGCCGCCGCCGACTGGGCGCCGGGCGCGTACAACATCGCCGACGCGCAGCCGTACCGCCGCGACGCCGCCGTCCGCACGGTGCTCGCCGGGCTGGGCGTCCGGGTGCGGATCGGCCACGTGCCGACCGCCGCCGCCGAGTTCGCGGCCCGCCGCGGCCTGCTGCCCGGGCTCACCCCGTACGCCGTGGACCAGCTCGCCCGGCCCGTGGTGCTGGACACCGCGAAGGCCGCCGGCCGGGGCTTCCGGCCGCGGTGGGAGCTGGCCTCCGCACTCGCGGCCTGACGCGCCCGGGCCCCGGACACCGTGGGGTGTCCGGGGCCCGGGGGGCTGTCCGGCTCAGCTCTTGGCGGCCTTCTTGACCAGGATCACCACCGCGGCGCCGAGGCCGACGACCAGCAGGACCTTGATCAGGAATCCGATCAGCGAGCTGACCACGCCGACCACGAACCAGATCAGGTTCCAGGCCAGGATCAGCACCAGGATCGGGACGACGATGTTGCGCACCCACGAGGGCAGCGACTTCCAGAGCTCGGCCATGTCCGTTCCTTCTCTCCCCTCGGGCTCGGCGCCGGTCCGTCCGCCGCTTTCCCGCTCGCTTCCGATGCTTCGATCGTAGGCGGCACCGGGGCGCCGATCGAGGGCCGGCGGCCCGGAGAGAACCCGGAGATCACCCCGAGGCCGACCACCGGGTCATCCCTCACGGGGCCGTCAGACCGGCCAGGTCTCGCCGCGCCAGGCCGCGTCCCAGAACATCCACTCGTAGCGCGAGGTGGTGCTGAAGTGCCGCACCGCCCGGCGCCGTTCGGCCGGGGAGATCTCCTCGCCGAGCCGGTCGGTGAGGTCGAGCACCCGCCGGACGACCGACTGGAAGGCCTCGTCGCCGTAGGTGGCGATCCACTTGGCGTAGAGCGGGTCGGGGGAGGACTTCGCCAGCAGCTCCTCGCCGACCCGGGCGTAGATCCAGTAGCAGGGCAGCACCGCGGCGACCGCCTCGGCGAAGGAGCCGCCGTGCACGGTGGCCAGCAGGTAGCTGGTGTAGGCGAGGGTGGTGGGCAGCACCGGTTCGGCGGCGGCCTGCTCGGCGCTCTCGCCGAAGGCGGTGAGGAACTCGCCGTGCATCTCCTGCTCGGCGGCGAGCGCGCCCACCGCGTCGTCGGCGAAGGCCCGCACGTCGGCCTCGTGCGGCGCCCTGGCGGCGCAGACGGCCAGGGCCCGGGCGTAGTCGCGCAGGTAGTGCGAGTCCTGCACCACGAAGTGGCGGAAGGCCTGCCGGGGGAGGGTGCCGTCGGTGAGGCCGGCCAGGAAGGGGTGGGCCAGGATCTCGTCGTAGACCGGCTCGATCGCCGACCAGAGTTCGTCGGTCAGGGCCACTGCTCTCGCTCCTCGTGTCGGGTGGTCGCGCCCGGCCGACCCTATCCGGCGGAGGTCAGTCCTCGGGCGGCGAGAAGATCACCAGGACGCGCAGCTCCTCGGTGATGTGGTGGAAGCGGTGCGGCACCCCGGCCGGCACGTAGACGACGCTGCCGCGGCCCACGGTGGCGGTCTCCCGGCCGACGGTGATCTCGGCCCGGCCGCTGATCACCTGGTAGATCTCGTCCTGGGCGTGCGGGGCCTGGGTGTCGGTCTCGCCGGGGGCGAGCGCGTACAGGCCGGCGGACATGTTCCGCTCCTTGAGGAACTGCAGGTAGGAGCCCTGGTGGGCGGCCCGTTCCGCGTCCAGCTCGTCCAGCCGGAAGACCTTCATCGCGCGCTGCTCCTCTCCGGGTCGGGGACCATTCAACACCCGGACGGGCTCCGGCCCGGCACCCGTGCGGGTGCCGGGCCGGAGGGTGCGCACGCGTCAGGCGCGGTGGGAACCGGCGTTGCGGCGGCGCAGCACGACGAGCGTGCCGATGCCGAGCGCCAGCACACCGGCGCCGGCGGCCGCGATCGCACCGGAGTGGTCGCCGCCACCGGTGTTGGCGAGGCGGTCGCCGGCCTGCGCCTTCGCCTTGGTCACCGTGGCCTTGGAGGGCTTCTTGGTCGGCAGCACGCCGCCCGGCTTCACGGTCGGCTTCACGGTCGGCTTGCTGGTGGGCTTGCTGGTGGGCTTGCCGCTCGGCTTGGCCGAACCGCTCGGCTTCGCGGAGGCGGAGGCGGAGGCCGACGCGGAGGCGGAGGCGGAGGTGCTCGGCTGGGCCGAGGCCGAGGAGCCGCCGCCGGCCGCGACGAAGGAGAACTCCTGGGGCTCGCCGATGAGGGTGTTGCCCGCCTCGGCCTCCTCGTCGTCCAGCGCGAAGAGGACGGCGAGGGATTGGGCGACGGCGGCACCCGGCTTGACCGTGGCGCTCACGCTCAGGCGGACGTCGATGTTCAGGGTCTCGCCCGCGCCGACGAAGAGGAAGGAGTCCTCGTCCGGACCCTCCTCGCCGAGCTGGCCGAGGACGACGGCGACGCTGCCGTCCTCGCCACCCTCGACGGTCGCCTTCAGCCACTTGCCGGTGTCGGGGTGCTGGTAGAGGGCCGTCAGCTGGCCCGCGGCCAGGCCCTTCTCGGCGCCGAGAACGACGGCCGGGATGAGCAGCGCGTCGCCGCCGGTGTTGGTGATCTGCTCGGTGAAGGTGACCTCGGGGCTGCCGACGGTGACCTGGGCGGGGAACTTCGTCAGCGTCACGCTGCCGCCCGCCTTGGCGGGGGCGGCGTGGGCGATGCCCGGCGCAACAGGGGCGGCCAGGGCGGCCGGGGCGGCGAGGACGGCCGCACCGGAAACGAGCGTCGTGGCGGCGGATATCGCCAGTGCACGGCGCAGCTTCATCGAAACCTCACAGGTCTGCCGGCACACCCGGTGTGCCGGCACGGGGGAGTGACATGGGGCGGCACCCGTCGGGTGCCGCGGACCCGCGGTGTTCCGCAAGATCGGAGCCGGATCGTATCCGCATGAATAAGTGCTGGATAAGACCGGGGTGCCCACTGGGAGTTCGCACGCCCTCCACCGCTTCGGCACGTCGTGTACGCGACACCTACTGCCCTCGGAGGCGCTCGCCCGACACCCCGTCAGCACCCCGTCCGACCTGCAGAGATGGGCCGCCCGACAGAGGGCGGTCGAGACCGCCCCGAGCGGCCGGAGGTCGGCTTACGATCGAGGGCTTCGACGCCGCGACCATCCTCCGGTGTGGGGGATATCACATCACCCGTCGACGGGCGGGCGAGCGCCCCGGGATCGGCACGGGTCGAGGACGTGGCCGCCGGGAGCTTCCCAGCGGGCGGGCGGCCTGCCACCATCCGGTGCCATGAAGAGTTTCGTGATCAAAACGCTCATCAACGCGGCGGCGATCTGGGTCGCCGCCTGGATCGTCGACGGGATCACCCTCTCGGACGGGAGCTGGGGCCACCAGGCGCTGACCGTGATCGCGGTGGCGCTGGTCTTCGGCGTGGTCAACTTCCTGATCAAGCCGTTCGTGAAGCTGCTCTCGCTGCCGCTGTTCGTACTCACGCTCGGCCTGATCACCTTCGTGATCAACGCGCTGATGCTGTGGCTGACGTCCTGGGCGTCCGACAGGATCGGCCTGGACTTCCACGTCTCGGGCTTCTGGTCGGCGCTGCTCGGCGCCCTGATCATCAGCGTGGTCTCGTGGGGCCTCGACCTGGCCCTGGGGGACGACGACTGAACCGCCGGGCGGGGCGTCAGCCCGCGTTCTCGCAGCCGCCGCTGAGGATCAGGTCGAGCTGGGCCTCCAGTTCGACCTCGCTCTCCTCCTGGCCCATCGGCACCAGCCGGTCGGTGCGGGCGAGGAAGGCGATCAGCGGCGGGGCGGGGGCGTTCAGGGTGGCGTCGCCGTCGGGCGAGCGCAGCACCACGCCGATCTCGGTGAGGTCCTCGCCGATCGGGTGGATGTGGACGTCCCCCTCGCCCGCCGGCCGGCTGATGCCGTCGACCAGCAGCTCGCGGGCGAAGTACCAGGTGACCGGGGTGTCCCCGGGCAGGTGGAAGGTGAAGCGGACCGCGTACGGGTCGTCGGTGTCGTAACCGAGGTCGACGGCGATGCCGACGGAGAGCTCGGCGCCCGCCACGAGGTTCATCACCACGTGGCCCTGGACTGTGCTGCTGTGCATGCCGCGCTACCTCCGCGATCCGTTGGTGTCGCCTGCCCCGGCTGGCGGCCATTGCAGCACAGGGACCACCCCGCTTCAATGATTACAGCGGGTGAAGACGCCAAATGAGCTTCAATTCGAAGGCCAAAGCCTATTCGCATCTTAGCGATCGACCACACCTTTCGGGGCGGCCTTCGAATGGAAGATCCAATACCGTGACCGCCCGGTCCTGCTCGAACACGCAGCGGCACGCCGAATCATCCGTTCGGCCCAACGTTTTCCTCCTGTTCGCCCATGTGTGCGAGTTTCATTCCCCCCGGCGCGCGGGAGAATCCCGCACAACCCCCGCGCCTCCGGAGGTGGCCATGGCCGTCCCCGTCCGCCCCGTCGTCAAGCGCACCGCGCGGGCGATCCTGCTGGAGGACGACCCCGGCGATCCGCACGCGCCCGCCACCATCGTGCTGATCCGGCGCGTCCGGCCGGGCGCGGCGCACCCGTACTGGATCACCCCCGGCGGCGGCGTGGAACCGGAGGACCGCTCGGTCGTCGACGCCCTGCACCGCGAACTGGACGAGGAGCTCGGCGCCAAGGCCGTCGACGTGGTGCCCGCCTTCGTCGACACCGTCGCCCACTCCCACCACGACGACGGCACCCCCGCCCACCCGCACGGGGTGAAGGTCCAGCACTTCTTCGTCTGCCGGCTGGCCTCCATGGACCTCTCCCGGCGGCACGGCCCCGAACTGGAGGACCCGAACGGCGAGTACGAGATCGTCCGGCTGCCGTTCACCCGCGAGGGGGTCACCTCGGTCAACGTCGTGCCGCCGAGCCTGCGCGCCTACCTGGCGGCCAACATCGAGGGCGTCCGCGCCCTGCTCGCCCGCGACCTGGCCTGAGCCGGACCGGGCCCGCCGGGCGCCCGGGCGGGCCTCCCGCCCGCGGCTCACCCGGCGGGGTGCTCGGCCGCGAGGTCGTGGTGGATCCGGTCCTGCGCGACCCCGGCCCGCAGCAGCACCCCGACGGCCCGGCGCACCATGGCCGCGGGCCCGCTCACGAAGGCGTCGTGGCCGTGCCAGGGCGCGTACCGGGAGACCACCTCGGGCAGCAGGCCGACCACCGCCTCGCCGGGCGCCGTGCCCGGCGACTCGACCACCGGGTGCACCTTCAGCCAGGGGTGCCTCCGGTCGAGCCGGCGCAGTTCCTCCAGGGCGTAGAGCTCGGGCAGGCTGCGGGCGCCGTAGAAGACCTCGACCGAGCGGCCGTTCACGCCGTGCTCGGCGACCTCCTCCACCAGCGCGGCGAGCGGGGCGATCCCGGTGCCGCCGCCCAGGCAGAGCAGGTCCGCACCACGGGCGTGGTCGACGACCATCCCGCCCGTCGCCGGGCCCAGCCGCAGCACGTCCCCGGGCGCCGCCCGGGCGACCAGGGCGGTGCTCACCCAGCCCGCCTGCACGCCCTTGACGTGGAAGGTCAGCAGTCCGTCCGGGCGCGGCGCCCCGGCCAGCGAGTACGGCCGCCAGACCCGCGGCCACCAGGGCGTCTCCACCGCCGCGTACTGGCCGGCGCGGAACGGGTAGGGCTGGTCGGGCCGGACGGTGAGCACCGCGACGTCACCGGCCCGGCGCTCGTGCGAGACGACCTCGGCGTGCCACCAGGCGGGCGCGGTGCGGGCGGACTCCTCGGCCGCCTCGATCATGATCCCGGAGACCAGCCGGTACACCCGGCGCCAGGCCAGCTCCGTCTCGCCGTCCCAGCGGTCGCCGGAGTACTTGGCGAGCGCGGCCACCAGGCACTCTCCCACCGGCGCGTAGTGCGCGGTCCGCACGCCGTACTTGCGGTGGGCGCGGCCGAGCCCGGTGAGGTACTCGGTGAGCTTCGCCGGCTCCCCGGCGCTGCGGGCGGCCGTCATCAGCGCCCGGAACAACCGGTCGCGCTGCACGTCCATGGCGGCCGGGAAGAGCGCCCGGACCTCCGGGTGGTGGAGGAAGATCAGCGCGTAGAAGTGCGCGGTGGCACGGTCGGCGACCGGTTCGACGGCCGCCAGGCTGTCCCGGATCAGGGCGAGGTCGCGCGGGGTGGGCGGCAACTCGGCCTCCGGGGACGCGATCCCCGGCAGGTGCCCGGGCGGCGGGACGGGGAGCGGTGCGCCCTCCGTCCAGGCCCGGCTCCAGCGGTCGCCGGGGCCGGACCGGTTGAGGGCGGGGGCGCCGGTGAACCGCGGTGCGGGCGGCGGCCCGGCCGGGGCGTCCGGGCCTGCGTCCGGGCGGCCGGCGGCGGGAATGCGCGGCGGCGCGGCGGGCGGCGCCGGAACGGCGGGCAGGGCCGGTCGGGGCGCCGGACCGGGCTCGGCGGGGCCGGCCGAAGCGGACGGGAGCGCGGCGGGCGGCGCCGCCGGGTCGGGTGCCGCGGGGGCGGGGGCCACCGGGACGGGCGCCACGGGGACGGGCAGGGTGTCGGCCGTGGAGTCCGGGACGGCGGGGGTGGTGGTGGGGGTGGCGGTGGATTCGGCCGGGGCCAGCCCCGGAACGGCGGACGGTCCGGCGGAGCCCGAGCCTGCTCTGACCCGCAGCGGACGTGCCTTCAATGCGACATGACGAGTACCCAAGAGAATCGTTTCGCTTCCGGTCGCCCTGCAGCCACGCGGCTGGTTTCTCTCTGCTGACGCCCTCAGCAGACTGGCACGGCACGGATGCTCGTCCCACGAATCAACGGAACCCCGGACACACGACCGCGGGACGCGCTAGTCTCGCGCAACTCGCGCCCCTCGTCCCCCGGTGCGCGCCCGGGCGCCCGTGACCGGGCGCCCGCGGGACGTCGAGCGCCCTCCCGCATCCGCGCGCCGGGAACGCCGACGGGCCGGGCCCCGACAGGAGCCCGGCCCGGTGCGGGTCGGAGGCGATGCGCAGACGCCGGCGAACGGCTACAGCGTGCGCAGCAGCAGTCCCGGCTGCTCGACGCAGTCCGCGACGAAGCGCAGGAAGCCGCCGGCCGTACCGCCGTCGCAGACCCGGTGGTCGAAGGTGAACGACAGCTGGGTGACCTGCCGGACGGCGAGCTCGCCCTCGTGCACCCACGGCTTCGGCGTGATCCGGCCGACGCCGAGCATCGCCGCCTCCGGGTGGTTGAGGATCGGCGTGGAGCCGTCCACCCCGAAGACCCCGTAGTTGTTCAGGGTGAAGGTGCCGCCGGTGAGTTCGGCCGGGGTGAGCGAACCGGCCCGGGCCGACTCGGTGAGCCGGGCGAGCTCGGCGGTGAGCTTCTCGGTGCCGAGCAGGTGGGCGTCGCGGACCACCGGGACGACCAGACCGCGGTCGCTCTGCGCGGCGAAGCCGAGGTGCACCACCCGGTGCCGGAGGATCTGCGAACCGTCCGGCGAGACGCTGGAGTTCAGCTCGGGGAAGCGCTCCAGCGCGGCCGTGCAGATCCGGGCGAGCAGCGCCAGCACGCTGACCTTGGGACCGGGGGCACGGTTCAACTGGGCGCGCAGTGCCATCAGTTCGGTGGCGTCGGCGTCCACCCAGCAGGTGGCGGCCGGGATCTCCCGGTGGCTGCGGCCGAGCTTCTCGGCGATGGTGCGCCGCAGACCGCGCAGCGGGATCACCTCGGCGTCCCGGTCGGCCGGTGCCGCGACCGGCGCGGTCGCGACGGGCGCGGCCGCGGCGGTGTCCACCGCGCGCTGGACGTCCGCACGCATGATGAGCCCGTCCGGACCGCTGCCGGCCAGGGCGGCCAGGTCGATGCCGTGGTCCCGGGCCATCCGGCGGACCAGCGGCGAGATCACCGGCACCACGGCCGGGACGGCCGCCGCGACCGGTGCCGGGGCTGCCGGTGCCGGGGCGGCCGGAACGGCCACCGGGACGGGAGCGGGCGCCGGGACGGACGCGGCCGCGGCGGCCCGGACCCGGGCCCGGCGGCTGCCGCGCGACTCGGCGACGCCGTAGCCGACCAGCGGGCGCTCCACCGGCTCGCCGGGGCCGCCCGCGGGCGCCACGGCGGAGTCCGCCGCACCGGTGCCGCCGCTGCCGGAGACCGCGACGGTCACCAGCGGGGCGCCGACCGGCACCTCCTCGCCGACCTCGCCGAACAGGGCGGTGACCACGCCGCCGTACGGGCAGGGCACCTCCACCACGGCCTTGGCGGTCTCCACCTCGACCACCGGCTGGTCGACGGCGATGACCTCACCGACCTCGACCATCCACCGCACGACCTCGGCCCCGGTGAGACCCTCGCCGAGGTCGGGCAGGGTGAACTCGCGGACGACGGGCATCACAGTCACTCCTCCCACTGCAGCCGGGCGACCGCGTCCAGGATCCGGTCCACCCCGGGCAGGTGGTGGTGCTCCAGCATCGGCGCCGGGTAGGGGATGTCGAAGCCGCTGACCCGCAGCACGGGGGCGGCCAGGTGGTGGAAGCACTTCTCGGTGAGCCGGGCGGCGATCTCCGCGCCCGGGCCGGCGAAGCCGGTGGCCTCGTGGACGACGACGGCGCGGCCGACCGACCGGACGACCTCGCAGGCGGTCTCCTCGTCGAAGGGGACGAGCGAGCGCAGGTCGAGCACCGCGAGGTCCCAGCCCTCGGCCTTGGCGGCCTCGGCGGCCTCCAGGCAGACCGGCAGCGAGGGCCCGTAGGTGATCAGCACGGCGGAGCGGCCGGTGCGGCGCAGCACGGCCTTGCCGATCGGCTCGACGGGCGCCGCCGGGTCCCACTCGGACTTGCCCCAGTAGAGCCGCTTGGGCTCCAGGAAGACGACCGGGTCGTCGGAGGCGATGGCCTCGCGGAGCAGGCCGTAGGCGTCGTGGACGGTGGCCGGGGTGACCACGTGCAGACCGGGGGTCTGGACGTAGTACGCCTCGGAGGAGTCGCTGTGGTGCTCGACGCCGCCGATGCCGCCGCCGTAGGGGACGCGGACGGTGATCGGCAGCGGCAGCTTGCCGGCGGTGCGGTTGCGCATCTTGGCGACGTGCGAGAACAGCTGCTCCAGCGCCGGGTAGGCGAAGGCGTCGAACTGCATCTCCACGACCGGGCGCAGGCCGTACATGGCCATGCCGACCGCGGTGCCGAGGATGCCGGCCTCGGCGAGCGGGGTGTCCAGGCAGCGGTCCGGGCCGAACTCGGCGGTCAGGCCGTCGGTGATCCGGAAGACACCGCCGAGCCTGCCGACGTCCTCGCCCATGACGTGCACGGTCGGGTCGGCCTGCATGGCGTCGCGCAGGGCCGCGTTGAGCGCCTGCGCCATGGTGCTGGTGCGGGCGGAGACAACTGTCGTCATCAGTGGTGCACCTCGGCCTCGGCGGCCAGTTCGGCGGCGAGCTGGGCGGCCTGCTCGCGCAGCTGCGGCGTGGGCTCGGCGTAGACGTGGGCGAAGAGCGACATCGGGTCGAGCTGCGGGTCCTCGTGGAACTCGGCGCGCATCCGGGCGGCCAGCGCCTCGGCCTCGTCGGCGGCCTCCTGGACGAGGGTGTCGTCGAGGACGCCGAGCGGACGCAGGTGGCGCTCCATCAGCAGGATCGGGTCGTGCTCGCGCCAGGCGGCGACCTCGTCGTCCGTCCGGTAGCGGGTGGCGTCGTCGGCGTTGGTGTGCGCCTCGACGCGGTAGGTGAGCGCCTCGACGAGGGTCGGGCCGCCGCCGCTGCGGGCCCGCTCGAACGCCTCGGTGAGGACGGCGTGCACGGCGGGGGCGTCGTTGCCGTCGACCAGTCGGCCCGGCATGCCGTAGCCGACCGCCTTGTGGGCCAGGGTCGGGGCGGCGGACTGCTGGGTGAGCGGGACGGAGATCGCGTAGCCGTTGTTCTGGACGAGGAACACGACCGGGGCGTTCAGCACCGCGGCGAAGTTCAGCGCCTCGTGGAAGTCGCCCTCGCTGGTGCCGCCGTCGCCGAGCATGGCGAGCGCGACGACCGGGTCGCCGGCCAGCCGGGCCGCGTGGGCGAGGCCCACCGCGTGCGGGGCCTGGGTGGCGAGCGGGGTGGAGAGCGGGGCGGTACGGGTGGCGCGCGGGTCGTAGCCGGTGTGGGCGTTGCCGCGCAGCAGGGTGAGGGCCTCCAGCGGGTCCACGCCGCGGGCGACCACGGCGAGGGTGTCGCGGTAGCTGGGGAACAGCCAGTCCTGCTCGCGCAGCGCCATCGCGGCGGCGACCTCGCAGGCCTCCTGGCCGGTGGTGGCCGGGTACACGGCGAGGCGGCCCTGCTTGGTGAGGGTGGTGGCCTGCTGGTTGTAGCGGCGGCCGACGACCAGGCGCCGGTACAGCTCGCGCAGCAGGGCCGGGTCGGTCTTCTCCAGTGCCGGGGTGCCCAGGACACGGAAGGGGGAGTCGTCCGGCAGCAGCGGGGCGGGGTCGGTCCGCGGGGCGGTGGCACCGGGCAGCCAGCCGGGTACGGCGGCTGCCTGGTGTCGGTGGTCGAGAACGGTCATCTCGGGGCACCTCCGGAGTGGTGGGGGCTCCCTACCGATTGTTCGGTTGTCTGTTCATCTTGACCAGATGTGCGACAGGGTGGTGGACAATCGGCCCGATCGGCGGTCGACTGGAGGCAGCACGTCCAATCAGGGAGGGTGGGGGGCCATGTCGGCTGAACAGACGTCCAGGCTCGACCGTGTCGACCGTGCGATCCTGCGGCTGCTGCAGCAGGACGGCCGCGCTTCGATCCGCTCGGTGGCCGAGCGGGTGCACGTCTCCCGGGCCAATGCCTACGCCCGGATCTCCAGGATGGTCGAGGAGGGCGTCATCCGCGGCTTCACCGCGCGGGTGGACCACGAGAAGTCCGGGCAGGGCGCGTCCGCCTACATCACGCTGAAGATCGTCCAGAACTCCTGGCGGACGATCCGCGAACAGTTGCTGGGGCTGCCCGGGGTCGCGCACATCGCGCTGGTCGGCGGCGAGTACGACGTGCTGATGCTGGTGCACACCGCCGACAACCGGGCCCTGCGGGAGCTGGTGCTCAACCGCATCCAGGCGATCCCGGACGTCCTGGGCACCCAGACCATGCTGGTCTTCGAGGAGAGCGACCAAGTCCCCCCGGACGCCTGAGACAGGACCCCCGAGGGGCAGCCGCCCTGGGAGGCCGGCCCAGTGGCCCCTGGGTGGGCCCTCTACCGCGCGCGGAGGCCGTCGAAGGCGAGGTGGGCGACGGCGTCGGCGACGCCGTCCGCCCCGCGGGTGCCGGGCCGGTACCACTCCACGATGGAGTTGATCATGCCGAAGAGCAGCCGGGTGGCCAGCCGGGGCTCGACGTCCGACCGCAGTTCGCCGGCGGCGACCGCGGCCCTGAGCAGTTCGGCGACCCGGTGGTCGAAGTCGCGGCGGCGCTCCAGCGCCCACTGCTCGGTGGCGGTGTTGCCGCGGACCCGCAGCAGCAGGGTCACGTAGGGGAGTTCGGAGAGGAGCACCTCGGTGGTGCGGCGCACCACGTGCTCCAGCCGGTCCACCGGCTTGCCGGTCTCGGCGGCGGGCTCCTCCAGGATGCCGAAGAGGGCGTCCAGGGCGCGCCCGACGGCCAGCCGCAGCAGTTCCTCCTTGCCGCGGACGTGGTGGTAGATCGAGGACTTGGAGATCCCGGCGGCCCGGGAGAGGTCCTCCATCGAGGTGCCGTCGTACCCGCGCTCGTTGAAGACCCGGACCGTCACGGCGAGCAGCGATTCGACGGTGTAGGCGGTACGGGGGGTGTTCTCGGCCATGGGCACGAGTATCCCCGGCGGCCGGGTGCCGCCTCCGCGCGGGGTGGCGGCGACGGCGGCCGACGGGACCGCAGGACGGGCGCCTACCCGAACGGCCGGCAGGCTGGCCTGAATTCCGGTGTTACGCCCCCACAGGGCCGCATAGGGTCCATTTCTCGGGGGGACGTAGACGAACCGGAATATCCGGAACGGGTCCTTCAGTATTTCTTTCAAACCATCACCGGAAAGGCTCTTCCATGACGAACTGGATGCGGCGCGCCGCCACCCTCTCGGCCGGTCTGGTGCTCGCCGGCGGTGCCGCCATGGCGACCGCCCCGACCGCGTCCGCGCTGGTCAGCGGCCAGCTGCACCCCGCCAGCTCGGGCAAGTGCCTCGGCGTCTACGGGATGTCGACGGACAACGGCACGGACGCCGTCCAGTGGGACTGCAACGGCAATGCCGACCAGCGCTGGAGCTACTCCGGCGTCGGCGGCGGCTACTACACCATCACCAACGCGAATTCCGGCAAGTGCCTCGGCGTCTACGGGATGGACCAGAAGAACGGCGCCGTGGCGGTCCAGTGGGACTGCAACGGCAACCCCGACCAGCAGTGGTACATCGACTCGGTCGGCAACGGCGCCGCCCACCTGATCAACCGCAACTCCGGCAAGTGCCTGGGCGTCTACGGCGGCGACACCGCGAACGGCACCATCGCCGTGCAGTGGGACTGCAACGGCAACCCCGACCAGGTCTGGTACTCCTGACGCCCCGCCCGCGGCCGGCCCGGGGCGTGCCCGCGAGGGTGCCCCGACCGGCCGGCCGCGGGCCTTCGGGGCGCTCGGGGGCTGGCGGTAGACTCCGCCGCGCCACCCGCATGCGGCGGGGTGACCGGCGACGGAGGACCGACGTCCATGAGCGCGATACCTGACACCGCGGTGCCGCGTCAGCGGCCCGCCGCCGACCCGGGGGGGGGCCGTTCCGGTGCCGGCGGGGGGGGGGGGCGGGGCGGGCGGCG